>JABHYP010000331.1 GCA_018656855.1 Candidatus Latescibacterota bacterium
GCGGTCGAGGCATACGAGTTCGGCATACGAGGTAAAGGATGCGCGCATGTTGGGATGGTTCCATATCCATTCGCCGTTCCTGCCCATTTCGCGTGCAATATCCTTCGCATCATACATGTAATGCGACCCATAAGAGAACGCCGCCTCGTAAGGGATACCATCCCGAAAAAACTGGTTGTCCAGGGTCGGAAGCACGGCTACTGGGTGTTCATACAGCATGTAATCGAGTATCTCGGCGTCTCCGGTCAGGTTGACAATCCTGGCAAACGGCGCATTCCAGACATTTCCCCAGTTGCTCGGCGCTGGTTTTTCTCGGTAGGCCTCGAATGCCGGGCGGAAAACGTTTTTGTGAAACCTCTCTATTATACCGTCATCCAGTACTGGCAGGAGCAGTTCTACCCCCTTTACCAGGTTCATGAGCGCAGATCCTTCCCACATGGTCGGCAACATCTTCACATAGACTCCCCAATCCGTACCGTCATACGTGAGATCATCGCCGTCCATGCCGGGATAGACCTCGATAAACCGTTCGAGAAGAACCTTTGCCTTGTGGTAGTACACCTCTTCTCCTGTCAGAAACCATAATTGACCCAACGTTTTGATGCGCCCCGGAAGAGACTGTAAAAACCAGTGCTGGAACCAGCCGAGAAAGTAATACCGTTCACCTTTCGTCGGGCTGTCAGGCCGGTTGTCCAGCCACCCGCTGCCGTCATCCGGGAAATCCTTGTTAGGGTAAACCTCGCCTCCGACAGGGCAGCGCACCTCAAGCGGATATGACAGGTCAACCGAAGTGCCGAAAGGTTGATAGACGCTCGTGCCGCCGCCGTGAACGGGGCATCCTTTACGGTGCACCATGAGCGCCCGTTTGGTATCAGCGGGAAGTATAAGCGACCGGAGTTCATCATCGCTCATTGAAACGAGCCGGGATACAGATTTTCTTGCTTGTTCGGATAATTCAGCGTAACGTGTATCACCTTCGATTTTTTTCAGAATGTCGTCGCGGCTAAATTTACGATAACCCTCTCTTACAGAGGAAAGATGCAATAATGATCTATCATACGTTACTTCCGGCGGTGAGGGAAAAAACACATTTTCGGGTCTATCCGAAGTGCATGAAGCAAGAAATATGCAGCATAACACAGCCGCTCCATAAAAAGTTCTATTCATATTCAACCTCCGCAAAAAAATAATAGAAAATTTCATATTCACATTTCAGATTTTGTATTGGTCTTGGTTTATTACACCCGATTCAGGTAGTCTTTTAAAAGCACGACAACTCCGAGTATAGCGGCTTTACTCGACAGTTCGGCGGGAACGATTTTCCCCACTGAATCTTTTCCCCAGTTTTTTTCAACGATACCGGCCATACCGTCACGGAATGCATCAAATGACTGTGACAGGCCGCCGCCAATCGCGATTTTTTCAGGATCGATAAACGAGAGAACCATAACCATGACATTACCTACCGCTTTTCCGTATCTTTCGAAAGCTTGAACGATTTCCCTGTCGCCGTCAAGAAATTTTTCATAAAGAGCATCGGGTTCGAGATCGTTTCCTGATATCTCCCGGTAAATGGCTTTCAAACCGTCGATGGAGACACTCTCTTCCAGCGTTGTTCCGGTATAAGGAATATTCCAGATTTCGCCTGCGCAGTAGTGCTCTCCCCTGTAAATCTTTCCGTCGATTATTATTCCGCACCCGAGTCCGGTGCCAAGAGTTATACAGGCACAGTTCACATATCCTTTCAAAGCTCCGGCACACAGCTCTCCAAGCGCCATACAATTAGCATCATTTTCCAGGAGAACAGGAAGTTTGAAACGGTCTTTCAGGCGAGACTTTAACGGGAAGCCTTCCATGGTCGGAAGATTCTCCATTAAAAAAAGAACATCCGTTTCAGGCCCCGAGGGCGCTGGCACACCAATGCCGATTCCACCGATGCTGTGTCCCGTTGAAATATCCTCGATAAGACCGGCAATAGTTGAAAATATTTCCTCCGCCGGTTTACCGCCCGGAGTGGGGATCGTTTTTAACTTTACAATTGCGGATCCCTCAACAATACCAGCTGTGATAGTGGTTCCACCGAGGTCAATGCCGATAAATTTTGTTTCAGCCATCTTGTTTGAATTGTATTAAATAGTTTTACCAGATTTCAGGTTCAAAATTATAAATTAATAGTTTTTTCTTTTGCAGAAAAAAAGTGTAAAAGATAATTGGTCACAGTGTAGGGGTAATCCTATGTTATTACCCTAAATATTTGAACAAGGATTTCATTGATTAATAGAATTACCATGATTGAAATTCGGAATAATATTTCAAGATTCCTTACCGAATTCCCGCAAAGCGACAATAGTATTCCGAGGTAATCTCAAATCGTGAAAATCCCTGTAGAGTTTAATATAAAGACCTTTGTAAAAAAAATCACCCCCAAATATATTTCTTTTATTTGTCTGGTATCCCTCATTACAGACGGGAAACTTCACTATTAAGCTGAATTCATTTATTATTACGCTATTGATAAACCGGACAAAAGAACAGTAATAAAAAACTTGCCTTACTTTAAAAATTAACAATATTAGCATAAACAAGATTGAATGCATAGACTGAAGTTGCATTTTAATTGACAAGTCATTAACTTAATTCTCAAAGGATAATGCAAAAGCTTTTGATAAAACCTTTTATAAAGGAGGCTGCATCGTGGTAATTTCAACAGGAAAAATTCTGAGAATCGCTGTTTTACTGTGTATTCTATCATTTATATTGTCTGTTGCGGCGCCAGCGGCAGAAGAACAGGAAATAAGGCTTATTGTTCGCGGGGATGATTTCGGTATGACACAAGGAAGCCTTGTGGCTTTTGAGGAAGCTTTTAACAACGGTGTATTGACCTGCGGTGCTATACAGGCGCCGGCGCCATGGTTTGAGGGTGCCGCTGAGCTTTGCAGAAAGAATCCGGGATGGTGTGTGGGTATTCATCTCTGCGTTATTGGAGAATGGCGCGGATATCGCTGGAGACCTGTACTCCCGTGGGATGAGGTTTCATCAATAGTTGATGAAGATGGATTTCTCTACCGGTATCCTGAAGAACTTTTTGCCCATAATCCAAAGATTGAAGAGATCGATGCCGAGTTCAGGGCTCAGGTCGATCTTGCGCTGAAATACGGTGTGAATGCCCAGTATATTGACACTCATTATATGGGTTATTCGAGCTATCCCGGACTGGAGGAAGTATTTAAAAAAATAGGGCGAGATTATGATCTTCCCATATCAGCAATGATGGACGAAAAACGTTTTCCCGGCATATATAACGCACCGGAAGAACAGAAAACAGAGATAGTGGTAAAACAACTTGAGGAACTGGAACCGGGTTTATGGTTATGGGTAAATCATATTGGAATTGATTCTCCCGAACAGAATGCTCTCATCCATACGAGACCGGATCATATATTCCGCGGAGGAGGAGTCGGAAAGCACAGGGCGGCGGAATTGAAAGCGCTCACAAGTATCGAAGTGAAATCAATGATTCTGATAAAGGGCATCAAGCTTGTCAATTACAGGGAGTTATGGGAAGAGAAAAAGAAACGGTAAATATGATTTGGAATTAATGCTTAATGAATAAAACCATGCCGGTTGTGGCTGTACGCACAAAGGTAAGTTACGGTAAAAGATACAGATTTTGAGAAAACTGGAGCAAAATAATCGGAGCGCATAGGAAGAAATAAGAAGAAAAAGCCGAAATCTTTTCTTGATTCCGATTTGAGTTCATATGTTCTCATTTCCCCTTTCGAATCCGCCTTCTGAAGAAAAGAGGTTTCCTGTTTCGTAGATGGGTGTTTTTATACATTAGATTTTTCTCATTTACAAAACGGATATCTTCAATCGTATAAAAAGCTTGGGGATTTACTCTCTTGATGAAATCAACCACATGTACAAGTTCACTGCGCGGGATTATGGTAAAGAGTATTTTTACGGTTCCGTGAGAACCTTCCGCATCATGCAAGGTGAGTCCGTACTTTCGACTTTTAAGGTATTTGGTTAATTCGATCAATTCATTGGGTGTTACAACTCTCACAAGCACATTGCCGAGGGCGATTTTCTCTTCGATAAGCATACCAACGAAGTTGCCGGTTGCAAATCCGGCGGCATATGCGATGTAGTAAAAGACATTAGTCATGTTATTCATAATCTGTGTTATAGCGACTATCCAGATGAGGACTTCGACAAAACCGGACAGCGCCGCTAACATCTTGTACCCTCTGGAAATAAAGATCACCCGCATGGTTCCTATGCTCACATCGGTGACTCGTGCCAGAAAAATCAGCAACGGCACTATTACATACTCAAATATACTCGAATCATAAAACGACATCAATTCCATGTATAAAACCTCCCCCGAGACAGGGCAGCAGATTCAATTTTGTTTTATCATCACAACTTCGCAACAGGAAACTCCGTTATTCTGAGTTTCGCAGCACCGTACGGTATAAGCTCCACATCCTCCGGGGGACGTGAGAGGGAGACCGGGCTCGGTGGCGGCGGAGCCGCCGAAGCGCCCTCCATACCCCATGACTGTACCTCGCCGGCTTTTACGGTTATGACCACCGGTGCCCTGTCTTCGGAAAAGCACGGCATTTTGACCGATTTTTCCCTCACTTCGAGTGATTTTTCCGGCTGGTTACTGTCAATGATAAGCGCATAATTCCATTTTGATATGGGATGCACTTCGTAATCCGCAGCGGGTTTCTTTCCCCGGATATGTTTCCATTCCGAATCAATTTTCAGCGAAAAAGTGAGCGCCCCGCGGTGCACTGCAACCGAATCGTTATATCGCCGTGTTAACCTCGGTTTTAAAGGGAGTTTGAGAGCTACTTCCTCTTTTTTCTTCCATGTCCGCGTGATAGTATAAAACGTTCCCGGTTCGACTGTATCCTGTTTTTTCCCGTTTATGAAAATTTCGGCTCCTTCCGCCCAGCCTGGTATCCGGATCA
>JABHYP010000332.1 GCA_018656855.1 Candidatus Latescibacterota bacterium
ATATACACCGGGACAAATGCTGGACGAATAAGCGCTCTTACACCAAATGGTACAATACTATGGGAATATGAAATTACAGATAATGGTGTTTCTTCTCCATTAATTACAGATGATGGTATTTTAGTAGTAGGTGGCAGAGACAGATATGTCTATGCCATCGACACCGGCACTAACGCCGGTCTCGCCTACTCTCCTTGGCCAAAATTTCAACATGACAATCGGAATTCTGGAAATGTAAATTCAAATAATTTACCCTCATCAATAACTATGGTATCTATCCCATCAGGTAGTTTTATTATGGGATCAGATTCAGGATATTCTTCATTAAATGAAGAACCTGCCCATGAAGTAACATTAGGTTCATTTGAAATGAGTATTACTGAAATAACTGAAGGTCAATTCTATGGTAATAACTACGACAATAGACCTGCAATAGTGGATTGGATTGATGCTGTTCAATTCTGTAACAAATTAAGTGATCAAGATGGCTATGAACAATGTTATGATGAATTAACTTGGGCGTGTGATTTTCGAAAGAATGGTTATAGGCTTCCGACTGAGGCTGAGTGGGAATACGCATGCCGAGCTGGAACAACCACAAAATATTACTCAGGAGATACAAGGAGTGATCTTGATCAAATAGCTTGGCATTATGAAAATAGTGGAGGAACTACACATCCTGTAGGTCATAAAGAGCCAAGTGATTATGGTTTATATGATATTCTTGGTAATGCGTGGGAGTGGTGCAATGACTGGTATGGAGAAAACTATTACTTGCTAAGTCCAGAACACAAGCCTACTGGTCCAGTATCTGGAACAAATCATATTGCTCGTGGTGGTGGATTCGGAGATGATCCTGGTTATGCTTATCCTACTTGTCGGGCCACTTTTCCAAATGACATAGGTTCGGGACATGTTGGATTTCGTATTGTACGTAGTGAAGAGTACACTATATACGACATGGGCATCTTTTTAACGCCCATCCCAGGCGGCTATGTCGACAACACCTATGTCAAGCCTTTCCAGATGGGCATCACGGAAGTCACTAATAAGCAGTATGCGGATTATCTTAATGAGGCGCTGGAGGACAATTGGATTACTGTACAGGGAAATCAAGTAAACGGTAATAGCGGCTTATTTAAAGATCGTCTTTTCATAAATCTTTCATGGCAAACTGATACAACTAATAAATGCTGGATAACATATGACGGCACTACCTTTCTTGCGGATGACGCTCACAAAAACTGGCCGGTGGCAGGTATGGATTGGGAGGGGGCGATGGCGTTTGCCAGTTTCTATGGATACTCAATCCCTACACAGTCGGAGTATGAGCTTGCCGGTTCGGGAGGTATGAGTTATGAGTATGGAACGAATAATGGTACAATAGATGATACAAACGCAAATTACAATAACTCTATAGGTCATCCTGTTGATGTCGGAAGTTATCCGCCAAATCCATATGGCTTATATGATATATCAGGTAATATAACTGAGTATATTTTCGGTTACGGATATCAAGTCGCTGGACATTACAAAAGTCCTGCCGAAGAATGCAAATCACGAGTTCATGCTTGGGGAGGAGAAACGGGATTTAGACTTATCGATAGAGATATGAGTACATTTCTCATGGTACCGAATGGAGGAGAAACTTTCTTTCCAGGTCAGTACGTAGAAATTCTCTGGCAGGGTCGTCAAGATTTAGTAAACATAAAATATTCGACTGACGACGGTTTGACATGGAAATTGATTGTTTCCGGTGTTAATGCACTGGATATGAGATATGTTTGGGAGGTTCCCGATGATATCTCGAACGAATGTAAAGTGATTGTTGAGTATGTAAATAGTCTTACTATTAATGATCTGAGTGACGATACATTTTCTATTGCTACCGATACTACTCTATCTAAAACTATTCAGGAAATCCCTTTAATCGCAATTCCAGAAGGTTCTTTTACGATGGGATATAATGGCGGTTATCCCGCGGAGATTCCCGAACATCAGGTTACTTTGAATTCGTTTTACATCGGCCAGTATGAAATAACACAGAAGCAGTATCAATCTTTAATGGGTACAAATCCATCCCAATTCAATTATCATGAAGATATTCCTGTACATGATGTAACCTGGTATAATGCAGTCCAATTTTGCAATAAACTAAGTGATCTTGCGGGATTTGATCGATGCTATAATGAGGCAACATGGGAATGCAATTTTCAGAATAATGGATTTAGGTTACCCACTGAAGCCGAATATGAATATGCCTGCCGTGCTGGAACAACCTCATTATTTTATTTTGAAGACAGGAATTTATTAAATAATTATGTATGGAATCAGGATACTTCATTTGGCTCTCCTCATATAACTGGTCAAAAAATCCCCAACAACTGGATGCTTTACGATATTGTTGGCAATGTATATGAATGGTGCAATGACTGGTTTGATGCAGATTATTATGATTACAGTCCTGAGCTCAATCCAAAAGGACCGGATCAGGGAACAGATAAGTCTTTTCGTGGCGATCATTACGGGGGTAATGTTTTTTGGAGTCATTCTGCGATGCGAGGTGACGGCATGCAAGGTCCTAACAGTTCAGGATCTCACATCGGCTTCCGCGTAGTTCGCCGTGAATCCCGTACCATCCAAGGCACAATCCTCGACAACGGCTCCCCTCTCGCAAATGCCAACGTCTTAATCACCGGCGCCATCACCGACACCACGGTAACTACCGATGCAACCGGCACCTACACCCTCACCGGCTGGCTTGGCGGAGATTACACCGTAACTCCTCGAAAAGTCGGCTATACGTTCTCTCCCGATTCAGCTACAGTGTCAATCAGCTTCGAGGATGTAACTGCTGATTTTCAAGCCGAGCTTGATCCTCGGTATGTGATGGAGCAGGATATCCCGTTTGCGAAGATTCCGGCGGGGGGTTTTGAGATGGGAAGTGATGATGGTAGGGATCATGAAAAGCCAGTTCACTCTGTTTCACTTGACAATTTTATAATGAGCGTTACAGAAATTACTCAGGAGCAATTTGTATCGATAACGGGAAATAATCCATCATACCATACTTACAATCTAATGCTTCCTGTTGAACAGGTTTCATGGATTGATGCGGTTGTCTTCTGCAATATGCTTAGTGAAAGTCAAGGTTTCGATAAGTGTTATGATGAAACGGCATGGGATTGTGATATCAATAAAAACGGCTATCGTTTGCCAACTGAATCGGAATGGGAATATGCTTGCAGGACGGGCACATCAACTAAATTCTATTCTGGAAATAATGATAGTGATTTAGCAAGGGTTGGGTGGTATGGATGGGATCCTCCTGACGAGGGAAACAGCGAAGGCAAATCACACCCAGTTGGATTGTTAGAGCCCAACTCTTGGGGCTTATATGAC
>JABHYP010000333.1 GCA_018656855.1 Candidatus Latescibacterota bacterium
CACACGCTGCGCAAAACGACTGCTCAACGGCCCATGCGGTGGCTCTCGCGAAGAACGCTGTGAGGTTAATCCCGACCGTGATTGTGCCTGGCAGCTTATTTACAAGCGTTTGAAGGACATCGGGCAGCTCGACAGGCTCAGGAAGATAGTTGAGCCGAAAAACTGGAATACCAGCCGTGACGGCGGCTATCGTGTCATCGTACGCGAAGACCACAGGATTTAGCCATTTTACTATTTCAATTGGAAACAATGATGAACTGGGTGGAACATCTTATCAAGGTCGCTGTTGATAAAGTGTCATACACAAGTAATCCCCGTTACATATATAAATTCAACCGTTCAATTTATTTTTGATTTCTCCTGGGTTAGACATTTAGATGGGAATTTTAGAAAAATCAGAACTTGACACAACCAAAAGTGTGTTTTAATATACCAATATGATTTTGATATAATGACTATTAGGCAAACTCATAATATGTGCAATTATAATTAATTTGTGCCAATTCATACAGGTGTTGTAATACACAAATAAATATGGAGTTAGTAAAATGCGTATAACGCAGCTCAAATTAAAAAATTGGCGCAACTTCAAATCGGTCGATGTTTCACTAAAAGATCGAATATTCATTATTGGGCCAAATGCTTCGGGAAAATCAAATTTTCTTGATGTTTTCCGGTTTCTTCGCGATGTGGCAAAACCATCGGGCGGCGGTTTACAGGAAGCTGTGGCAAAGCGAGGCGGAATGCCAAAATTGCGCTGTCTTGCGGCACGGCAAGACACAGAAATTACAATCGAAGTAACATTGCAAAATGGCGAAGAGAAACCATGGATTTATACCTTAAGTTATAAAGCAGAACCCCGTGGATTCAGAAGAACACTGATTTCGAAAGAAAAAGTCAGATTTGGAAAAAAATTATTAGTGTCACGCCCTGATGAAAAAGATAAAGAAGATGATGAAAGATTAACACAAACTTATCTGGAACAAATCAATGCAAACGTTGAATTCAGAGAAATAGCAAAATATTTTCAATCGACTACATATCTCCATATTGTACCGCAGTTGCTCAAATATGGCGACCAGATTGGAGGATTTACCATTGAAGACGATCCGTTTGGCCAGGGTTTTCTGGATGTGGTAGCAAAAACAGTAAAAAAAACACGAGACGCGCGTCTTAAAAAAATTGCACAAGCACTACAGAAAACCGTTCCTCAACTGAAAGAACTTAAGTTCGACCGTGATAACGCAACAGGACGGCCTCATCTCGAAGCCAGATGTGATCACTGGAGGTTAAAAGCGGGCTGGCAGAGGGAGGACCTTTTTTCTGACGGAACTCTTCGTTTAATTGGATTCCTCTGGTCCTTACTGGAAGGAAATTCACTGTTACTGCTTGAAGAGCCGGAACTTTCATTGCATGAGGAAATCGTCCGGAATATTCCATATATGATTTACGGGATTCATAAACAACGGAAAACACGCCGTCAGATATTGATAAGCACCCACAGCGAAGCCCTTCTTTCAGGAAAAAGCATCGATGGCCACGAAGTTTTACGGCTTAAACCTTCACCTGAAGGCACAACGATTATTGGGCTTTCATATGAAGAAGAGATAATGCTTAAGTCTGGATTATCGCCTGCAGAAGTACTTATGCCTGAAACAAAACCTCCTGACCTTACCCAGTTGGAGTTGTTTTAATGGGCGAGGACAAAAGAATTGTAATTGCAGCTGAAGATATCCTTTCAATTGAGGTCGCTAAAAAATTACTCGAAGAAAATGGTCATTTCATTGTAATTAATGAAAGAAATACTCAAGGATCTGGAGATCTGAAAAAGAATATTCGGGCTTACCATAAGATGGCTTATCATGGTATTCTTTCAATAGTTATCACTGATCTTGACAAAGGGAATTGTGCTCCCGAACTTATTCATGACTGGCTTGGTATGGAGCCGCATATTAAATTTTTATTTCGAGTGGCTGTAAAAGAAATTGAGGCATGGCTGTTGGCTGACAGAAAAGGGATAGCTAAATTTCTGGGCGTTAGAATTAATAAAATTACACATTATCCTGAAGAATTGGATGATCCAAAACTAGAGTTGATAAACCTTGCACGCTCAGGAAAAAAACTTATAAAAGAAGAGCTAATTCCTTCTCAGGGTTCGACAGCACAAATTGGAGAGGGATATAATGCAACATTGACAAAATTTATTCATTCCTTCTGGAACACCGACAGAGCAAGAGAATGTTCAAGGAGTCTGTGCCGAACAATAAAAAAAATTGAATGTTTATAGTTCAATATTATTTTAGCTGTTGATAAAGTGTCGTACACAAGTAATCCCCGTTACATATATAAATTCAACCTTTCAATATATTTTTTGATTTTTCCTGGAAAGTCTGTGATTGTTCATTCGACGGTCAGAATTTTCATGTAAACAGCTACATCGGGATCGTTGACAGTTAAGATATAAAGCCTTATATTAGCCGATCGAAGCTCCTCACCAAAATGTTCCGTGACACCGTCGTATCGAAAGCCTAATCCTTCAAATCCGCTTTTTATTGCTTTCGTTATAATAGGCCTGTAGTATTCAGGTTTTGAAATCTCCTTTGATTTCACAGCTCAAGAAAGCAGGGATATGAGACATTAAAGCATTACATTCGGTGATAGTTGTAATGCTATCTTCCAGAATGGATATGTGGGATTATATTCCGCCTTTCTCGATGATGCGCTTGAAAAGGGGAAATATTTCCGGACCGCTTTTTTAATATTACCGGCGAAGAATCGTTATTCCCTGGTATCCCTTATGTTGACTTTGTATATAATTTTTAAGGTTCAAGAATTTCATTCAACTTTTCAATTATACATGCAAACTTTCTATAATCCCATCTCGTAAATTAATCATTTTCCCGCCATTAATCCGAATTATTCACAAAAATAAATTTCTTCACCGCAGAGAACGCAGAAGTACACAGAGCAAAAGAAAATTGAATTCTCGCTTGATTTGACGTGCATGGTTGGTATACATTATAAGCTTAATATATTCATTATTTTTTACAGAAAAATTATGGAGATCGGGGAGGGATGCTTGAAACAAGAGTCACATTTAACAACTAACAGAGTGACAATTATTCCAAACCGCTGCTTGATTTTATTAATTATATCAATTGTTCTTTCCTGTACTGTCAACTGTGCACGGATTAGTGCGCCACGGGAAATAGAAATTGCCAGTTACGGCATATCAAAGTACCGTATTGTCGTAGCAGATGATGCTTCCCATTCTACTATGCACGGTGCCATTGAACTCCAGATGTTTCTTTACAGGATAACCGGAGCTGTTCTGCCCATTTTTTCCGACCGGTTACCAATGAGAAACTACGAAATAATTATTGGTGAAAATGAACACCTCAATAATCTTGATCTGGATATAGATTTCACTGCGCTGGGTGATGAGGGGTATGTGCTAAAGACTGCCGGTACTTACCTGGTAATCGCCGGA
>JABHYP010000334.1 GCA_018656855.1 Candidatus Latescibacterota bacterium
CGATTCAGTTTGTTTTCAGCACCTGCAAACAATCCTATAACAAATTAATAATATTTTTTATAGAAGCGCAAGAAAGACTGAAAGAACCGGCAAAAATATTTTATTCTACAAGTGGAAAAAGTTTATGGTTTGTGGTTTATAGGATGAAAAATGAAGGGTAAATAATGAATACATAATTCTCAGTTTTCAATTCTGAAATATAACAACAGGAAAGAAACTAATATGGAATCTGAAATTTGGAATCTATCTTAAAACGAAACAGTAACAATGCGTTGACATAAGAGTTGTACTTTCGTATCATTTCATATCATTAATATAAAAGTCCATTTTAAAACGAGGAACTGACAGTGAGAAAAAAATCACTCGATTTTTTAAAAAGCATTCTTTCAAGCCCAAGCCCATCGGGATACGAACAGCCTGTCCAGAAAATCTGGAGCGAATATACAAAGAAATTCGCAGATGTCCACACTGATTCCCATGGCAACGCTATCGGCGTATTGAATCCGAAAGGCACGCCGCGCCTGATGTTAGCAGGCCACTGCGATGAGATAGGTTTCATGATACGATATATTGACAAGAATGGCTTTCTTTACTTCGGCCCTATCGGCGGTTTTGATGAAACGATTATTCCCGGGCGGAGGGTAACTGTTCACACATCAAGCGGCCCGGTTCCGGGAGTGACCGGAAAAACGCCTATCCACTTAATTAAACGGGATGAACGCAATAAAGGCTCAGAGATTAAGGATATATGGATCGATATCGGAGTAAAAGACAAAAAAGCCGCTGAAAAGCTTATCGCCATCGGCGATCCGGTAACTTATGTCGATGATTTCATGGAGATGAAAACCGGACTTGTTGTGGCGCGGGCTTTCGATGACCGTATCGGCTCATTCGCTGTTACCGAGGTATTGCGTGAGCTTTCGGAATCAAAGACGCTCAAGGCATCAGTACACTCCGTTTCGACTGTTCAGGAGGAGTTAGGTATCCGCGGCGCCACCTCAAGCGCTTTCGGCATAGATCCTCAGGTGGGAATAGCAACCGATGTAACCTTTGCAACCGACCAGCCCGGTGTGGAAGAGAAACAGGTGGGAGAAATTAAACTCGGAGGCGGCCCGGTCATAGCCCGCGGCCCAAATATCAATCCACGTGTTTTCGACCTCCTTGTGGAGACCGCGAAAAAGAAAAAAATCCCTTACCAGGTGGAGGGTATATCAAGGGCTACCGGTACCGACGCCAATGCCATACAGATAACAAGAGCGGGAGTTGCCGCCGGACTGGTTTCAATACCGGTAAGGTATATGCATACTCCCGTCGAAACCCTTGATCTCAAAGACGCCGAGTATACAATAAAGCTCATGGCCGGATTCGCGGAAACGCTTACACCGGGGATGAACTTTACCCCATGAAATAATAGGGATAAGGGTAAGTTTATAGTTTGTGGTTTATAGTTCTGGAATAAGACAGCAATTCCGACCATCCGGAAACATGGAGAACCGATGGAATTTTACAATCTCATTTCATTTCTCGGCATCTTCATTCTTCTCGGTATAGCATGGCTTTTATCAGCCGATAAAAAAGTTATGAACTGGCGTCTGGTTTCATTGGGTATCGCGATCCAGATGCTTTTTGCGCTTGTGATTTTCAAGTTTCCTCCCGGTGGCAAAGCCTTTCTGTGGATCAACGATGTTGTAGTGGAAATTCTGGAGACAGCTTCCGCCGGCGCGCAGTTCGTATTCGGCAGGCTCGCTTTACCGCCCGGTTCAGTGAATGATGCCGGCGAGCAGTCGCTCGGTTTTTTCCTGGCTTTTCAGGCTTTCCCCACCATCATTTTCTTTTCTGCGCTCATGTCGATACTCTACTTCGTGGGCATCATGCCGATTATCATCAGGGGATTCGCATATGTTTTCACAAGGTTCATGAGGATTTCCGGCGCAGAATCTCTCTGTGCCGCATCCAACATCTTTGTGGGAGTAGAGTCCACACTCACAATCAAGCCGCAACTCGAAAAGCTGACCCGCTCCGAACTCACAACAGTCCTCACCGCAGGCATGGCAACTGTCGCCTCAAACGTCCTTGCTATATACGTTTTCAGCCTCAGAGAGCATTTCCCGACAATCGCCGCGCATCTCATCTCAGCGTCCTTTCTATCGGTGCCTGCGGCGCTCATCATGTCGAAGATCATCATGCCCGAAACCGAAACGCCGAATACTCTCGGCACACACATACAACCATATTACATACGCGAGCGAAGTCTTTTCGAGGCTATTATCAACGGCGCTAATACCGCGGTCAGGCTGATAGTGGGAATTACCGCTCTTTTGATAGCCATTCTCGGTCTTGTCGCTCTCATAGACCTTGTGCTGGGAGGTATAGGCGGAAAAATAAACTCGCTTGGCGGATTTGAAATCGACTGGTCGCTATCCGGGCTTCTCGGCTATGTGTTCTACCCGCTGACACTGATTCTCGGAGTTCCACCTGCCGATGCGGAGATTATTTCGAAGATTCTCGCAGAACGGATGATAAAAACCGAAATCCCGGCTTACCATGACCTTGCCCGCGCACTCGCTGAAAACCTTTTGACCCACAAGCGCTCGGCGGTGATATGTACATACGCCCTCTGCGGATTTGCACATGTAGCCTCGCTTGCCATCTTTATCGGCGGTATAACCTCGATAGCGCCGAAAACGGTTCACACCCTGAGCCGCATCGGTTTAAGGGCGCTCATAGCAGCCACGCTTGCATGTCTGATGACAGCCTGTATTGCGGGGGCTTTCTATTCCGAAGGATCGTTTCTTTTCGGGGGGTGAAAAAGAGTATCTCTCGCGAAGATGCGAAGTCGCGATGAAGAAATATATATATTAATGTATAATATGACGTAGTGTCCAAAGATAAAAGTAAAAATATGTTATTAAATAATTATTTAAGTTCTATAAATTTGTGATCGACTTGAGATTTTAAAAAAATTGTATATTCACATTATGAAACTATTATCTGGTTAGATAGTGATACCACATAGTTAAGTACATTGTCTGAACCGCTGATTACACAGATTATATGATTGACTATGATTAACTGATTTGGAGTCTGTGTATTAAATCATGGTAATCAGTTAATCAGCGTAATCAGCGGTTCAGACCGTTTAAAATGGATGCTCGAAATAGAACTAAACCTCCATATAATCTTACAGATATTGAATGTAACCATTTTTGAAAAAATGACAAATCACTTATTATTTTAAACTTTGTGTCTTTGCGAGAAACATTTCTACATCATCCCGCTGTAAGCGCCGCCGTCCACCTGTATTGTGGCGCCTGTGATATAGGAGGCGCGCTCGCTGGCGAGAAAAGCCGCGAGCCAGGCGAGTTCCTCCGGACGGCCGACTCTTCCCAGGGGGATGGTCGATTCGAGCTTCGCGCGGGCTTCGTTCACTGTGATGCCCATCTTGCTCTGCTGGCTCTTGAACAGGGATTCAAGACGTTCGGTGGCAAAACTCCCCGTGGCGATAGTGTTGATAAGCACGTTTTTGGACGCTGTCTGTGCCGAAAGGGACTTTGCCATCCCGACCACTGCGCTACGGAGTGAATTTGAGAGCATGAGTCCGGCAATAGGCTGTTTCACCGCGATTGAGGCAAGGTTGACTATCCTCCCCCACTTGTTCTCGATCATGACAGGAAGAACCGCTCTTGTCATCCGCACCGCACTCATGAGAGTGAGATGGAACGCTTTTTCCCACTCTTCATCGCTCAGGTCCTCAAATCTCCCCGGAGGCGGGCCGCCGACGTTATTAATGAGTATGTCAACTCCGCGGAACTTGGCAACCGCCTCCCTGACAAGTTTATCAGGACTTTCAGGAAGTGAAAGATCAGCAGCTATAGGAACTGTTTGAACACCGTACGTTTCGGAAATTGATCTCGCTGTGTTAAATATCCTGTCAAAGTTCCGGGAGCACATAACCATCTTCACTCCCTCACCGGCAAGAACTTCGGCACATGCCCGTCCTAATCCCTGCGAGGCGCCGCACACAATCGCTGATTTTCCCTCTATACCGAGATCCATAAACTCTCTCCTTGAATAACTTTCAATAAAAACATGGGGGCTAAATATAAAATAAAGCGATTATACTCATAATAAGGGAAAAGTGAAAATATAATTCTGAAATGCCTGTTTACAACATATCTATCACATTTTAATTCTCTGGTACTTTACAGTCAGGATCAATTTCTTTCGCCTTCTCGAAATGCTTATGTGCAGAATTTGTATCCCCGGTTTCCTGTAATGTTATTCCCAGTATGATATGTACATGCGCATTATCAGGCTGTATGTTCAGTGCTTTTTTTAAATTTTCTATGGCCCCGGCTAAATTACCTTTTTCTTTTAACGCCATACCCATGCTCAGATACGCTTTACTATTTTGCGGCTCATGTTCAATTACCTGATGGTAAAGTTCAATAGCCCTGTCGAAATCTTTTTGCGAGCGGTAAACATCTCCGGTATGAATAAGGGCATCGGAATCATCCGGGATAATCTCAAGCGCCTTTTTGAAATGATCCAATGCGCTTTCATATTTGCCCTTTGTGGTAAAAAGAATCCCGGCATATACATGGGCATCGTAATCATCCTTGATAGCAAGCGCACGCTCGTAATACTCGATAGCGTTGTCAATATCTCCGAGAAAACCGAGTGAACGGGCGGTCAGATAGTGGCCGTAAAAATCGTGCGGGGCAAGCTCGAGGAATTTCTTGAAACGCTGAACGGCGTCTTCGTATTTATTCATCTGGTACAGATCCATTGCCGACTCAAAGTAGGCTTCACCCATGTAGCGTGCCCGGCTTACCTGCGGAATCCAGGAAATACAGACAAAAAGAAGTACACCCGAAATACAATGAATAGATTTTACCTGCGGCTTTGTCATAAAATTATTTTCAAAGTTATTTGTATTATCTAATCCGGATTATACACAAAAAATTTCTTCGCCGCTGAGAACGCAGCGATTAAGTAATAATAATGTTTGTAATTTTTTCAGCCTTAAAATTTTAAAAACACAGCACTGTAGGGGTGATGCATTCTGCAGAAAACACGTTCAAAACCTAAAATGAATCTTTAAGGAATGCATCACCCCTACGGTATAATAAATTCATCGGGCTAAAAAAACAGCAGATCAATGTTCACCGGTTTTTTGGTTGCTTGTACGCCTGATTGTTTTACGGCGTCCTGTTTTCCTCCGGTCAGGTTTGACAAAAGATCGTACAGGTCGTCCGTCCCTCATGAGCGTATGTCCAATATCTTTTGGTGTAAACCCAACTTTATCCATTCGGCGGCTGCCCTTTCTCTGTTCCCCTTTTCTCTTATCAGTTTTTCTCCGGTCTTTTACACCGGGAATGAACTCATGAGTTTTGCTGAAGTCTTCAACCGCATTCACAATAACTGATACTGAGGCATCGAGACCAAGCTTCGAAGAGTCGATTATAATATGATATAACAGGGGATCATCCCAGTGTGCTTTCAGGTATCGTTCAATATACTGTCTTCTCATGTGATCCGACTTTTTAATCATTTCCTTAGCGGCTTTGTCGGAAACGTTTTTGACTGCTTTTATCCGTTCTATCCTGAACTCATCATTCGCAACGATGCGGACATGGAAAGAATTGTCCAGGTCTTTGAGAATAAATTGCCCCGACCGGCCTACAATAACTATGTTTCCTTTTTCAGCAAGACCATGCAGGATTTTTTTGCAATGTTCAATAAAGGATTCGGAATCAAGGTGAGCTCTTTTATTAGTCTGAATCTTTCCCATACGCGGGCCGAAAAAGTTTTTCAGCCATTCAACAGTTTTTGAATGGTACTTTTCATCAAAATCTGTGACTTCCTCAACACGAACGCCTGCCTGTTCGGCCACCTTTACAATAAGAGCATAATCCACAAGTTCATATCCAAGACGCTCAGCCACTCTGGCCGCTATCTCATTTCCACCCGAACCAAACAGCCTGGAAAATGTCACGACTGCCATACGTTTATCCTCCAGTATAAGTTACTTTTAAATTATTTAGTTCGTCAATAATACCAGTGTTTTAAACCGAACAGAAAAATATCAGAAAGTTTACACAAATCGGTTGATGATACTACTCATGAGTTTTTTAACTTTTTCTATACTATTTTCCACTTCCTCTTCCTCCTCATAAGCATATGAATATTCCTGATACTTGTAATCCTGGAAATCAGAGGACATATCACTTCTTATCCCATTAAGCACAACACCGATAATTCGAGCATTTACATTATCCAACTGTATTTTTGCACGCTTTAAAGATCCCCTTGACACCTTTCCAACGGCATACACAAAAACGACCCCGTCAATTTTCCTGCTAAGCACGGCGGAGTCAGTCGCCGGAAGGGTAGGCGTACAGTCGAAGAGCACAATATCATATTCTTTTCTGACCTCACTGATAAACTCATCCGTTTTATCGCTGTTAAGCAGCTCCGATGGATTCGGCGGGATTGGTCCGCAGGTGATTATGTGCAGATTATCGATTCCGGGTTCGAGAATTATATCACTCATCCCGAGTTCACCGGTAATGATGTCGGCAACAGTTTTTATACATTCTCTCCAGTACCGTTTGCCAAGTATAATCTCGCTGAGCCCCACCTCTCTCGAAAGACCAAAAATTCTATTTAGTGAGGGCCCTCTCATATCGGCATCAATCAGAAGCACATGTTTGCCACTCTGCGCCATCGTCAATGCCATATTCACAATAGTTGTTGTTTTCCCTTCGCCTTGTGAAGAAGATGTAAAAAGTAACACGCTTGCTTCCTGTTTATGTGAAATAAATTGAATATTTGTCCTGAGGGAACGGTAGGATTCGGCAAGAACGCCTTTCGGTGCATAGTGGATCACCAGCATTATATCATTACCCTGCAGTCCCTTACTCAGTTCTTTTTCATCAGGAATTGAATAAGAGGATTCCTTTTCGCTTTTAAGTTTATCTGGCTCAATATGGGGAATCATACCAATAACAGGAACACCAATATACTCCTCCACATCTTCCATGGTGCCTATAGA
This sequence comes from Candidatus Latescibacterota bacterium, assembly GCA_018656855.1. Classification (GTDB taxonomy): domain Bacteria; phylum Latescibacterota; class Latescibacteria; order Latescibacterales; family Latescibacteraceae; genus JABHYP01. The sequence continues at coordinate 7,058 of JABHYP010000334.1, forward strand.
GGTATCCATTGATTCGGCAATAAAGGCTCCAACAAATCCAATAACCATACCGAGAAATAATCCGATGAATGAAATTGTAAACGCCGATCTCGAAGCATTAATAGGCATTGGATTACGTACCGCCGGTTCGATAATCGTCACCTCATCAATGTTTTCTGCCCCCTTTATCTCAACAAGTTGAAGCTCTTTTATATACTCTATATACTGTTCGTCAAGCATGAATTTTTTCTCTGCATGACGCTTAAGTTTACCATTCTTGTCAAGAATTTGTCGATATTGATCTTTCAGGTTTGTAATTTTTTCATTATTACTTTCCTTTTGTAATTCAAGATTCATGAGATTATTCTTTAACTGGCTCACAAGGAATTTTTTGTTATTTTCTATTTTTACGGTTATATTTTTTATTTGGGGATGCTCATCAGTGAAATACTGTTGAAATTCGTCACGTTGAGCATAAAACCTCTGAAGTTCTGCATATTTTTCCCTGAAAATACTACCTTCAGTTTCTGCAAACGCATTGGAAAGAACCGAGTCATCTATTACCCCGTCCTTTTCAAGGCGACTAAGCACGCGCGTACTGGAAAATATCTTGAGATCCAGGGTATTATTCCTTCGAACCAGACCCACCATATCGCCCGATATGACATCCCCTGAATAATACTCCAAAGATTCATCCTTTGAAGAAAAACTCTCAATTACCTTTTGAACCGAATCTGACTCAGCCAGGACTTCTACAATTTGATTTTTTATGAAATTTATCGTATTGACTGTTTGCTGGTTAGCTCTTTTTCTCCTTATATCTTTATATGCCTCTACAGAATGCTTTGCCATATCACGCGCTTCACTGGGATCGAGTGCGACTGTATTCACGACTACGATATTGGTAAACTCGAACTGTTCAGGATTCACATATGAGGTCAGGCTGTTTACAATGCTCAAAAGAAGCGGATCGCTTTGAACAATGTCGTTTCTTACTTCTTCCGTTTTTTCATGAAGAGAGTCCGGCAACATCTCCAACCGCAATGCAATTTCAGCCATAACAGGAAAAGATGTTATAGTTTTTACTTCAGCAGAAATATCATCAGATTCTGGAAAACCGTAAGAACTCATCATTAATTTATCAGCACTTGGTTGGGTATCTATCCGTATTGTCGCTGAAGAAGCATAATAATCAATTTGCTTGGTTTCCATATACTTACCGAAAATAAACGAGAAAACAAGCATAGTTACCATTGAGAAAATGATAATTGTTTTTCTCTTCTTGATTATTCTCCAATAATCACGTATATCTATGTCATATTGTGCCAAGTAAATCACCTCTTTTCGGCATCATTTTAGGAAGAGTATAAGCTTGATTATTCTTTCAAAGTATTAAGCAATGTATGAAGTGTACCCCTTTGTCAAGACAAATATCGTTATAATTTAAGGTGTAATTCTCCCTGTGTTTGCCCCGAAGGGGCACCCTGTAGATACTTGTGTGAAAGCATAGAGTTAGTAATTGGTGCAGAACTCGATATCAGGC
>JABHYP010000335.1 GCA_018656855.1 Candidatus Latescibacterota bacterium
AATTTGTATTTCAGGCATCTGAATATAAAATAACTTTCAATTCTAAATGAATGTCGGCTGCATGATCCTGGTCTTGAAGCCTTGTGAGTTCAAAAATTGTTCTTACAAGGCTTTTTAGTTTGCAAAATTATTGCTTGAATACCTCGTTTTGTAAACAGGATCGAGAAGTAATCTAACATTATTCTTTAATAATACCTTATAAGTCATGCTCTTGCAAGAAGAAGAGATATAATACTATCTATTACAGGAATTTTTCACGTTTCTGAAGATTCAAAAGACCTGCGAGTAGTGTGAGAATTATGCCTGCGAAGAGATAGACCCTGTTCTGTAATACTATTTCAGCCCATACTGCTTCGTTCATGTTATCCGGCAGAACAAAAGGGTTGAGAAAGAGGTCCCATTTTTTGTGGTCGTTGAAAAAGTCACGTGTTATCCAGAATGCCATACCTAATATGACCATAACAACTGCGGTTCCGCTCCCGTTACGGACAATAGTCGACACCATGAACGCTGCGCATCCGAGGAACATTATCGGAAACATGATTTGAAATACCATCTTGTAAACGGGTACGGAAGTAAGAACGAAAGAGCTGACAGCGCTGAGAAGTGAAATAATGACGGATGTAACAAGAAAAATCAAAATGAGCCTGACAAGCCACACCTTGTATCGATAGTTAGGAATACCGAAGAGGATTTCAATCATACGTGTGTCTACATCGTTTTGAATCCCGAAAATTATAGGATAGAAAATGAGGAGGATACCGGGCACAAGTAGCAGCCAGTATATTGTTCCTTCCGTTGGATTAGATTCTGCGTTAAACAAATTAATTAATGTAACAAAAATAAATATAGCAAGCGCCGCGCCAAGGAAAAAAATAAACTTGTTAGCGAATATTATCTTCAGATTGTAAAGGATAGTGCGGTACATCACTGTACAGATGTTTTTAAGCGTATTCCGAATATGCATTGTTGTTCCTTTATTTAATTACGAAAAAAGTTTCAAGTACAAAATTCCCAATATACTCATGCTTTCCTGCCTTCAATTTTTCTCCCTTTTGCGCCTTTTAACGACAATTATTTTCTTCTTTCTTACCTGTACCATTAAACTTTATACCTTTAATCATGGCGATAAACACATCATGACAGTTTATGTTGCATCGGTTAAGGCGTTTGCTTGCGGTTCTTTTTTCCCCAGCAGCCAGAGATATGAGTCTTCCAAGGTCGGTTGTGCATGTTCAGCGCCTGGATACGGTTCCGTTTCTGATAGGCATCTGACCCTTATATTATTTTCAACCCGCATATGATGTACGATTAGCAGGCGTGTGCGAATCTCGTTAAACTCCTTTTCGGTAACATAGAACTGCCAGACCTTGCCCTCTGCGGCATTTGTCATGTTTTGCGGGTCACCGAGATAATAGAGGCTTCCCCTGTTCAGTACCGCAACTTTGTTGCACGAACTGGAAATATCCTCGATTATGTGCGTGGAAAAAATGATAATCCGTTCGCGGCTCAACTCGACCAGGTGATTCCTGAAACGTATACGTTCCCGAGGATCAAGACCCGCTGTCGGCTCATCCACCACAAGTATGCGCGGGAGGTGGAGAAGTGTGAGCGCAATCCCGATACGCTGTTTCATCCCTCCGGAAAAGGTGCCGATTTTGCGGTTTTTTTGCTCGGTTAAATGAACAGAGTCAATGACGTACTCCACTCTCTCTTTCCGCTGGTTGCTGTCATATATACCTTTCAAAATGGCAAGATAATCGAGAAATTCATACGCGGTCATATTTTCATAGGTTCCGAACTCCTGCGGTAAGTAGCCGATTAACCCTTGCAGTTCTTCTCGTTGTTCGGTAAAATCGAGGTTGTTTATCCTGATTGTGCCGAGGCTTTTGTTCAGCACGCCGCAGATTATCCGCATGAGAGTAGTTTTACCTGCTCCGTTCGGTCCAAGAAGCCCGAACATGCCGCTTTGAATAGTCAGCGATACACCATCCAGCGCATTAAAAGGATTTTTCTTCTTACCTATAACGGGAATCATTTTAACAAACCTGTAAAATAAACGCCTTAGCCCGGCGAATCTGCCTTTCAGTCGCATGATATTAATATTTTTTCTGTGCAGGCGGTTTGATACTGTATATATGGTAAGCGCCGAATACCAGGCAATAGCGATAAATATCAGCAGTCCTATTCTGAATTCTCTTGTTTGGAATAAAACAAGGTTGAAAAGAGGATAACCCCATATATACAATGCGTTAGCATATGCCGCTGTTTTGCGGAAGATGGTTTTGCCTGTTTGTTCCGAGCGATATATAAGGTAAAGAGCCAATGGTTTTAAAATGAACAGTGTAAAAAAATAGACGGCATGTGAAAGAATAAACAACCAGATGTGACTCCGAATGTAAAAATAGGCAAAATAGATAAGAAAACCCATGAGCGGAAACTGCCAGGTGAGCTGCCCAAAGTCATGCCATGAGGTGTATGTTTTACCGGCGCCGAATGTATGCTCAATCCGTTCGCCTTTTTTCCACTCCGTCACAAATCGACCGTACCCGTCATAAATTTTAACAAGGCGTCGGATTTTAATGGTCAAGGATTCATCGGAGGTGAAATACTCCGTTTGCGCACGCCTGAGGCTGTTTAGAATGAACCAGGTAAAGCCGGGAATTACCATGAGTGACATGAACAGGTAAACTCCCTGCCAGATAAGGCTGTCGACATAGTAATAGGTAAAATAACAGCATGTTGCAAAAGCGAAGATCTGAGCAAGCTTGAGCTTCCAGTTAAGCCTGCCGAGCCATGCGAGTGACATTTCCAGCGCCGAATATACCGTTGGGATAAACACCAGCGTGAAAATTGTACTCAGGGCAAGCCCGCCGATAACAGTGATTGCGAAGGGTGCGCCGATCCGTGTTACATACTCGGCTTTTCCCATAGCGAGGGGTATCATTGCTGCGATTGTAGTTATCGTTGTTATGAGAATGGGACGTACGCGGGCCTGACCCGCAGTCATCAGGGCTCTTGACATACTATAGCCGCGAAGCCGGAGAATACGGGTGTAATCTATCAGGATAATCCCGTTGTTCACAACAACACCGAGTAGAATCAAAAAACCCATGAGAGAGTTGGCGTTGAGAAGTGAATTTCCGGTCAGGATCAAAGCCCATAACGAGCCGATTGTGGCGAGCGGTATGGTGAACATCATTACGACAGGGGTGACCAGAGATTCGAACACCGATGCCAGGATCATGAAGATTAACAGAATTGCAGCGCCGATGAGAAAATAGAACTCTTCGAGCTCCGATTCATTATGGATGACTTCCACTGCAACACCACCGGGGATGTTAATAGCGGCGACAAGCGCATCGATTTCATCTCTCGAGGCCTCGAGGTAGGATTTCGAATCGTTTACCTCAGAAATGAAACTGTAAGTCAATTCAATCTGTTTCTCCTGGTTCGTCCGGTTGATTCCAGAGAGGCCATAGGAGTATACAATACGGCTCAAACGCTCAAGCTCATACGCCGCTCCGGCCTGATTGTGAACATTAAGGCTTCTTAAATCGTCGAATGTCTTCTTTTCATCTATTTCCTCATTTCTTATGATTATATCATATTCATCCGTTCCTTGCTTGTAGGTCATACCGCTGGATATTTCGCTTTGAAAAGCTCCAAGTTCGGAGGAGATGTCGTTGAGCGTCAACTCGTTCCGACTCATGAGCATCCTGTCGAAGAGAAGATGTATTTCAGACCGATTTTCCGATATATTGAGGTTTACTCTGTTTACAGTTTCCAGTTCTTCAAGATAGTAACGGAAATCATCGGACACTTCCTTGAGCATTTCGAAGTCGTTACCTTTGATAATAATTTTTTCCTGCTGTGCTCCAATACCGAACATGCGCTCGAGAGATGCAACGGGATTCATGCCTCCACCGCCGCCGAAACGCCTGCTTGCCGTTGGTTCGGCCAAACTCACATCCGCTGTTCTGAAGTTATCTATTCTATGCTGTATTTCGCTTTTTATTTGTGCGATGGTAAGGCTATTGATTTTCTCATAATCATCGTACAGTATGATTCTGAGGGTGGCTTCATCTTCATAGACTGTACTGATAATATCCTTTTTTTCCTCAATATCCTCTAATTTATTTTCCAACTCGGTAACAACCGCATCGGTTCGTTCGAGTGTGGAACCGCTTGGCATGGTAACATATAGATTAAACTCCTTCAGATCGAGTTCGCGCGAAACATCGAGACTTAATGACAGACACAGCAAAATACTTGCGAAGAACAACACAACTGCTATGATAATCGTTCGCGCGGGAAAACGGACAGCCGATTTCAGAAAGAGCGTATATAACTGAACCAAACGATTTTTCCTGGAAACCTTAGCGAACATAAGGCTTTTGGGAGCGGTTGAAGAGAAAAGAGAATGCGCGGCGGAGGGAATGAACACTAACGCAACAACAAGTGACACGAGAAGTGTGGAAATAATTGATACGCCGACATGGCGGCCTATAACCCTGATAATGTTATTTGATGAAAATAAAAAGGGGACAAATACCGTTATGGTTGTCAATGTTGCTGCGAAGATCGAACGCCAGACTTCTTTGGTACCCAGTATAACCGCGGTATCCCTATCCTTGTGGAGGGAAACGTGACGGTAAATATTTTCAAGCACAACGACGCTGTTATCGAGGAGCATTCCCACAGCGAGAGCTATTCCGAGGAGCGTAAGACTGTTGAGTGTAATCCCGAACGCATAAAAGAAGTTAAATGCGGTGAAAATCGAGATAGGTATAGCAAGAAGGA
>JABHYP010000336.1 GCA_018656855.1 Candidatus Latescibacterota bacterium
ATTACTAATTTACAATTTGAAAATATAATTAATTCTGGATTGTTCGGCAAGCAGATAATTGCGTTACATTTATTTTCCTTTTCAAGTAAAACATATATAATTTCGAGGGGCAAAAGGAGCAAATCATGCAGGTGAAAGAATTCACAGATGTTGTATTATCTTAAATCGAATTGAATCAACATGAGGATGTCAGCCGCCGACAGCGCTTATCATGTCAAACATCGGCAGATACATAGCGATGAGCGTCGCACCCATAACCACAGCCAGAATTACTATGATGATAGGTTCCATGATGCTGGTAAGCGTTTCAACAGCCGCATTGACCTCCTCATCGTAAAAATCTGCTATTTTTGTCAGCATCTGATCAAGCCCGCCGGATTCCTCGCCCACTGCTACCATCTGGATAACCATTGGTGGAAATACTCCGGTGGCTTTCATTGGTTCCGTTATTGTTTTTCCTTCAGATATGGCAGCGATCATACTTAAAAGGGCTCGCCGGACAACCATATTCGATGCTGTTTTTCCTGTTATCTCAAGAGCTTCAAGAATAGAAACACCACTTGAAAGAAGAGTTCCGAGTGTACGGGAAAACTGTGCTACAGAGCTTTTTTTCGCAAGGTCGCCAAGTACCGGGATTTTTAATATGAGCTTATCAATATTATATCGGCCTTCCTTCGTACTCTGGTATTTTTTGAATGCAAATCCGAGAAAAACGGCAATTCCGATAAGTGGCAATATCTTTGACGGAGTTTTTAGAAAATTTGACATATTCACGACAATCTGGGTCATTGCGGGCAAGTCGGCGCCAAATTCAGCAAACATATTCGAAAAAACCGGTATAACAAATATAAGAAGTGCTGCAACAGCAAGTACCAGTACAACGCTTATAACAAGCGGGTACATCATGACGCCTTTGATTTTACGCTTTAATGCAGCAGCTTTTTCAAGAAAAGTCGCAAGCCTTAGCAAAATGGTATCGAGAATACCACCAATCTCTCCAGCTGCGATCATATTGATAAAAAGCTCGGGGAAAACATCGGGGTGTTTGCCGAGGCTATCGGCTAACGAGTTCCCTGTTTCCACGCCGGCAGTTACTGCTGTGAGTCGTTCTTTGAAATTGGGATTCTCTGTCTGTTCCGAAAGAATGTTGAGGCACTGGACAAGAGGCAGACCTGCTGAGATCATTGATGCGAACTGGCGGGCGAAATTTGTCACATCCTCAGTATTAATACCGGTGCCAAATTTTAATGAAATACTTTTAGCTTTACGTTTAACCTTGGTTGCTAATATGCCCTTTGAACGCAGATATTTGAAAATTTCATCGCGATTCTCAGCAGTATATTCTCCCTTTATGTTCTTTCCTGCGCTTGTTTTTCCTTCATATGTAAATATTGGCATTGATTTTTTACCTATAGTAAGTACTTATTAAACGAGGTTATTATGTCATTGTTTCCCTTACAACCTCTTCATAATCAACTATCCCCTGTTTCATTTTTAGTACCGCATCCATTCTAAGTGTAAGCATACCCTCTTTTACGGCCTGTTCACGAATATCTTCAGTAGATCCATTGTTCAGTATTACCTTACGGAGTGCTGGTGTCATAGCCATAACTTCGTAAGCGCCTATTCTGCCTTTTTTTCCTTTTCCACCGCATTTTGGACAACCAACAGGACTGTATATAACATCACCCTCTTTTATATCAAGTTCCTTGTGGAGTCCCTTAGGGACTTCAATAGGTTTTTTACATTCATTACAGAGCTTTCTTAACAGTCTCTGCCCCTGAATAAGATTAACCGCGGATGCAATCTGAAACGGCGCGATTCCCATATCGATCATACGTGTAACAGTACTGGGAGCATCGTTAGTGTGCAGTGTGGAAAGCACAAGATGACCGGTGAGTGCCGCTTTAACAGCGATGCCACCTGTTTCGATATCACGAATTTCGCCGATCATGATAATATTAGGGTCCTGTCTTAGGAATGCCTTCAAAGCAGCAGCAAAGGTCATGCCTACTTCAGTGCGAACCAGTGTCTGATTAACTCCATAGAGATTATACTCGACAGGGTCCTCCGCCGTCATGATATTTACACCGATATCATTAATCCGGCTTAATGCTGAATAAAGTGTCGTTGTTTTACCCGATCCGGTTGGCCCGGTTACCAGAACCATTCCATAAGGGGAATCTACCGCATCTGTAAAATCTTTGAGCGCTTTTTCAGTAAAGCCGAATGTTGTCAGATCAAGGGTAAGGTTCCCCTGATCAAGAATACGCATTACAATTTTTTCCCCGAAAAGCGTGGGGAGTGACGAAACGCGGAATTCAACCGCTTTGCCCTGCATGCGAATTTTGATACGGCCATCCTGCGGAACGCGGCGTTCGGAAATATCAAGATCACTCATAATTTTAAGCCTTGATGTCACCGCCGCTTTAAGTTTGTTAGGAAGCGGGGGCATTTCCATTAATGAGCCATCCTGTCTAAAACGAATCCTAACCTCTTTCTCAAAAGGCTCAATATGAATGTCCGATACACCCCGTTTCACAGCATCTACGAGAATGGAATTGACCAGCCTGACAAGAGGAGCATCATTCGTGTCAACATGTTCTACATCTTCTTCAGACTCTTCAACAATTTCAACTTCTTCGCTGTCAAAATCATCAAGTATATTCGAAAGTTCTTCTGTCGTACTGTATACTTTCTCTATTATGCTGCGTATTGAATTTTCCGTAGCAATAAATGGCTCAATTTTACAGCCCGTTATGAGCTTTATTGAGTCGAGCGCAAAGGAATTTGTTGGATCAGCAATTGCAACCTTAAGAACTTTTCCTGTTTTTTCGAATGATACAACATTAAACTTCATTGCTACTTCGGCAGGTATGAGATTAATAACATCTTCATCAACCTCATCTAATTTCAAATCAACCGTATCAACCCCAAGTTGCTTTGCCAGCACACCAATTAAGTCACTCTCATTGACATATCCGAGTTCAATTAAATTTTTACCTAAATTCCCACCTTTTTCGCGCTGTTGCTTGAGAGCTTCTTCGAGTTGCTCAACATCGATTTTTTTGTCCTTTACCAGGAGATTGCCAATTCGGGCACCGGCCATGTTCGTTTCACCTCCTAACAGAAATTAAATCATATATCTCGTTTTTGCCGTATTTATATGCATGCAGAAAAGCAATATAAAAATAATTTACCATCCGCAAAGCATGAATAAAAAATATAGTAATTAGATTATACTGTCAAGCAAAAAGCTGGTGCTGAAAAAAGAGTTCGCTTAATAGTTAAATATTATAAAATCGAGTTATGTTAAATAAGCGATACTTAAATTGAGAGATTCTTTAAGAAGCGGTAGCTCGTGAGGTTTGCAGAAATTTTATTAATTTGTATTAAATAACGGGCATAAGGCTTAGTCTATATATGATTATAGGAGAATATCAGATTTATACATCACTTTCAAAGTAAAATTAAAAAATAACTTCATAAATCTTATGCCTGCCTGTAAATCCTTTTAAATCAAAAAATCCAATAATACGTGTTTTTATTGCAGATTTTGAGGCAATAAGATTATAAACAACCTCAGAAATAAAAACACGATCCACTCTTGGCATCATGTCTTTTTTTAATCCGACAATAGTCTGGTGCATTTCATTTATCTTCACGGATTCAATCCTGAATGCCATGTCAACAGCCATTCCTCTTCGGTCGCCATCAGGCAGCTTAATAGTTTCGCCGTAATTGATACCGATACGTATATGAAAGCCTTTATACTGTCCCTCTCCTATTAAATCCTGCATTAGTTTTACTGAAAATAAAACTGCATCGAGAGGTTTTGTGAATATTATCATGTATCCATCGCCGGTGTTTTTTGAAAATTCCGAAGGGAAAAGTGTTAGATTTTCGTGCAGCTTATCAAAAATAACATTTTTTACTTTGCTTGCGACACGATCTCCCAATGCCTGTGCAATTTTTGATGAACCGACGAGATCAATTACAACAATTGCTTCCGGTATTTCGGAAGGTTCACTTCCTGAATCCAGAAAACGCTCATTATCTCTCATGGTAATTTTAAAAAATGTATGACCGACTCGAAAAATATCACCGGGGGTAATTTTTGTTTCTTGTTCTATATATTCGCCAAGCAGATAAGTACCGTTACTGCTTCCCAGGTCTTTAATCGTTAATTTTCCACTTTTATTATAGGACAGTTCGGCATGAGTACCAGAAATGTATTGGTCGTGAGTTAAAATAATATCTGATTTTTTCGAACGTCCGATTATATACTTACCGGCATTCAGTTTTAAATGTCTGCCCTCGTCTTTCCCGTTTAAAATAAAAAGATGCATTATTCTTCGGAATCCTTATAAATTTAATTAATGTTATTGTAAAAATTGCAAAGGTTATTTAAATTAATATTAGATTTATACTAACAAATATATTTTTTTATAAATCCAAGTCAATGATTTTATTCTATTACTTTGCTATTATTTATGCTCATCAGGATAAAATCTTTTATTGTTTTGAAGATATTTAATGAAAGAATCGAAATAAAAAGGGAATTGTCATTTTAAGATATTAAATTATTCTTTACCCTTTCTGCCTGTTTTTAAAGAATATATAAAAACTAAGGATAAATATTTAAAAAATATTACTTGACAATAGTGCATATTCAAAATAATATTTTTTGAATAAACTATTACAAAGGTGGTTTTTTCATGCAGGAAGATTGGAATATTATTCTCAGCGTTCTTGAATCTCCGGATTCATCACTTATCGGTCAACAAAAAGTTTTTTCGACCTCGCCGATAACTATCGGGCGTGCAGAAGAAAATGATTTCACCATTTCTGATCCATCTATTTCACGTAATCATTCTATTATCAGAATCACGAATGATTATACCCGTGTTTTTATTACTGATTCAAGCACGTATGGAACAGAAGTTTCAGGGAAAATGGTCCCCAAAGGACCCGGTTCAGGTTTCACACTTACCGAAGGTGATATTGTTAAACTCGGCAATACTAAACTTCGATTTGAATTGAAACTTAAATTAAGTGTACAATCCACTTTTATAGGGCAGGTAGACAGAGATTTCCTTGAAAGCCCTCAACCTTCTTCAGAGCTGCCTCCGGCACAAAGAGAGGTTGAAGTTCAGCAGGAAGAAACCAAACCTGAAGTTAAAACTCAAAATAACTTTAATCCTTTTTCTATCACAATAATTGTTATTTGTTTGCTTATACTTGTTTATCTCATTTTCTTTGGCTGACTATCTTCTCTTTACTGGAGACAATTCTTATCATGTACATAATGAATGCGGCAGGTTTGACCGATACCGGGAGAATTCGGAAAAACAATGAAGATAATTTTTTTGTTGATATTCCTTTACTTATCGTTGCCGATGGTATGGGTGGCGCTGTAGGTGGAGAGATCGCAAGCTCGATAGCGGTAAAAACAATCTCAGAAAATCTGAAAGACATTTCTTACACAACTGATTCTGAAGCAGTTGAAACTGTAAAACAGGCAATAATAAAGGCTGACATCGACATAAAAGAACAGACACGTCTTAATCCCGACCTTAAAGGGATGGGAACCACAATTGTTACCGCTTTACATTTCGATACCCGCGTAATTTTGGCCAATATTGGAGATTCTCGAGCATATCTTATAACCGGCACATTTAAGGCGACTGAGCCATCTCCTGTAAATGCTCAGTCTGTTACGGACTCTTTCGCGAAAACTGCTGTTCTTGAGGCGATTGATCTTGATGGAGAAAAACCTGTCCGAGGAAGTATCAGCCGAATCACCGAAGATCATTCTGTTGTTATGGAACTTGTCCGTTCAGGCACTATTGAGGAACATGATATCAGAACACATCCTCTTCGCAACCGCATAACAAAGTGCGCTGGAAGTACAAACAACAATGAACCTGACATTTTCTGGCAGGATATTAATGATGGTGATATGCTGGTTATGTGCAGCGACGGTTTATGGGAGATGGTACATGAGGATATTATTTTTGCCATAGCGACTTCCTCGAAAAACCTTGAGGAAGTCTGCAAAAGACTTATTGATGCTGCAAACGATGCAGGTGGAGCAGACAATATAACCGTTGTTACAGCTCAATTTATGAAAGAATAACTTATTTCTCAAAAAGATTCCAGATTTTACATTTTACTTTTTATACTTCTGCTTTTTGTGCCCCTTCAAAATTTTTCAGCACTTTGTCACCTGTTTTTAGCAATTCTGAATCCGACATTAGGAGCTTTCCAGTCGGGATTATTTGGCCCGCGAAACGCATTGCGTATTTGGTTAGTATTTGAATTCCAGGCGCCCCCGCGATAAATCCGAAACTCACCACTCGAAGCGCCGGCAGGATTTACAGCCAATCTTTCGCTGTAAGGGCCAAAACGGTCAGAGCACCATTCC
>JABHYP010000337.1 GCA_018656855.1 Candidatus Latescibacterota bacterium
CACGAGCACTGGAATAACGCTGTCGATCGTAAGTACACAAGAAACCTGGGTACCGGGGAAGGTATTGAGTTAGTGAGTATTAATCCGAACTGATAGTAAATATTTGCGTTAACATTTTACGCAATGTATTAGCTTACGGATTGAAACTGCCGCGGAACACTGACCGGCAGGACTTGGCATAGTCGTTCCAGCTGCCACCACGTTTCAACCGTTTGATACCCGAAGTTGGCCCCATAGGATCATAATCCGGACTCATATCATAGTAATTTTTTATCATGAAAGTCTTGACACCATTTCTGGTTTTATCTATCAACCAATTCATTTGTATAAAAATATTTCTTGACATCTATTTTGCTATTAGGTATTATGGTATTGAATTACCAATATAGGAGAGTTTATAATGAGCTTATTAAAGATATCCGAAGCTGCTGTTCTTGCGTTTCATGCAATGATTTCAATCGCAACAAATCGTGACAGAACTTTTCCTATCAAAGAAATTGCAAAAAACCATCATGCTTCGGAGGCACATTTATCGAAAGTCATGCAGCGGCTAGTTAAAGCTGGTTTTGTAAACTCGACGCGCGGGCCAAAAGGGGGCTTTATGTTGAGCATGGATCCTGAGGACATTACTCTACGTGAAATATATGAGGTTATTGATGGGCCGTTGAAAACAAACGGGTGCCTTTTTGAGGCACAAGTATGTTTATCTCAACGCTGTATATTCGGCACTATTTTTGAGAATCTCGATGAGACAGTGATAAAGTATCTGACTGTTACAAAACTGAGTGATATTATTCATTCGAATAAAAAATCGGAAAATTGTAACTAATCTCAAAAGAAATTGATGAGAATATCATTTTGTAGGAATTTTTAATGAGCATGAAAAAAAATGTTAAAAGATCTGATTATTCTGGTAAAATTTATCGAAATGTGCTTTAACGCGCATCACAGCACAGAAAAAGGAGTTCTCTTCGAACAGTGCACGAACCTTTTCTCATACAAAAACACGTATAGAACTTTGTTCCTATGATCCCAAATCCACGTTTACAAAATAGAAAACTCACTACTATAAACCGGCATATCGCAAACAAATCAGGGCTATTATGCGATTCTCGGGAATGTATTTTGAAAACTGGGGTGCATTGACTGGCTCGGCAAGTACTTTATTTAACAATCAGTATTATTTTACATTATTACATAATAGTTTATTTGTAACATTAACCCTTTCCCAGATGGAGAAAATGTATGTCAAAAATGTTTTGTTATCAATGTGAACAGGTTACCAAGGGTGTCGCATGCACTACTCATGGAGCATGTGGAAAAGATCCTGAAACCGCAGCGCTCCAGGATATACTCGTATATATGGTAAAAGGAATATCTATTTATGCGAAACGCGCCCGCACATTAGGTGTGAAAGATATGGAGATTGATATTTTTGTTCTTAAAGCTCTCTATATAACGCTCACCAATGTTAATTTTGATCCGGCCAGTATTCTGCAGTGGTTAAACAGTGCAGTGAGTTTTCGGGACAAGATCAGAAAGTTGTACCAGGAAGCCTGCAAAAAAAACGGCCTTCAGGAAGAAACACTTGATGGACCAGCGAAATTTATCCCTGCTGAAGACCTGGACAATCTCATTGTTCAGGGGGAAGAACTCTCCATTGTTAAAAGAAAAGCCGATTCAGGCGATGATATTACCGGTCTCCAGGAACTTCTTACCTATGGACTTAAAGGCCTGGCAGCGTATGCAATTCATGCTTATGATCTCGGCAAGCATGATGATGCTGTTTTTGCGTTTGTCCACGAAGCACTTGATTTCTTAACAAAACCTGCTCCAAAAGCGGATGATCTGCTTGGATTTAACCTGAAATGCGGTGAGGTCAATCTCCGTGTTATGGAACTATTGGATACCGTTCATACTGACCATTACGGCCATCCCATTCCCACGAATGTCCGTATCGAACCTCTTAAAGGCAAGGCTATTCTCGTATCAGGACATGACCTCGGTGACCTTGAGGAACTACTTCGGCAAACCGAGGGCAAAGGGATTAACATTTACACTCACGGCGAAATGCTACCTGCACATGGCTACCCCATGCTTAAAAAGTATAAACACCTGGTTGGCAATTACGGAGGCGCATGGCAGGATCAGTTGAAAGAATTCAATAAGTTTCCAGGTGCAATTCTTATGACAACTAATTGCATTCTGAAACCTAAGGACTCTTATGTGGCCCGAATATTTGCGACTAGTGTTGTCGGAGCGCCGGGTGTAACACATATAGGAAACAAGGATTTCACTCCTGTTATCGAAGCTGCGCTGGCAGAAAAAGGATTTACCGAGGATGGTTCGGATAAAACCATTCTGGTTGGATTCGGACACAATGCTGTATTGGGCGTGGCGGACAAAGTGATAGATGCGGTGAAAAGTGGAGACATTAAACATTTTTTCCTTGTCGGTGGCTGTGATGGCGCTAAAAGTGGCCGCAATTACTACTATGATTTTGCCAAGGCTGTACCGGATGATTCTGTTATTCTTACTCTGGCCTGCGGGAAGTACCGCTTTAACAAGCTCGACTTCGGTGATATCGGAGGAATCCCGCGCCTGCTCGATATCGGTCAGTGCAACGATGCCCACTCTGCAATCCAGATCGCCGTGGCGCTCGCAAATGCCTTCGAAACCGATGTCAATGGCCTTCCGCTGTCATTCATACTGTCGTGGTTTGAACAGAAGGCGGTTGTCATTCTGCTCTCACTACTGCACCTCGGCATTAAAGATATCCGTATCGGACCTAGCCTTCCTGCATTCATAACACCGACTGTGCTGGACATTCTTGTAGATAAATTCAATATTATGCCGATTACAACTGCGAAAGAGGATCTTGCGGCGATTTTGGGATAAATATTTTAGAAGTAATTAATTTAAAATCTTTTTATGCTCACCCTATAAATTCCCCTCTCTAATTTTTAGAGAGGGGAAAGACCTTATTCCCAAAGATAGACCAGAAATTATGTTAAATTTCATTGTTTCCGCTTGCATAAACGCCTTACAATAAACATTATTCTTGGAGATAAGTTCCCCCACTTTCCCCAAGCGAAGCTCTATAGAACGGCGGCGGGATAAAAACCCTAATGGAAACATATCAAAGAGGAAAACTGAAAACGAATATTCATGTATAGAGGGCTGCTTATATTTAATAAAATAGCAAGAGATGAATCTTTGAAGGAGTAGTTTTATGAAAGGTATTATATTGTACGTTATAAAAAATGCAAATCCTATTTTATTTGAATAGCACCAAGTGGGCATTCTTTGACACAGTCACCACAGCCAAGACATATTTCTATGGGAAATACCATCGGGATATCATAATCCATTTCCTGACTAATGATGGATTTTTTACATGCTTTGATTGATATACACTTCCCTTCTTTGGGATTGCATGTTTCAGGATTACATTTTTCAAATTGTATCAAAGCAATTAGTTTCGGCAATTTAAAATCCCTATAAATACTGGGAACAAATAGTGACCTGCTTCCTCTCTTTATACCACATCCAGAGTTAGTCGCTCGTTTTTTCGTTCTGATCCTTACTGCTTCACCAACACCATCTTCCTCGTGTATTAGGGCTATTCGTCTGGAAAAAAGAGTAATGTCAGATTTCGGTCTATCTTACCGCTTTGTAATCTCCAGGAAGAAACGGGTACTTCTTTTCAACATCATCGATTATTTCAAGCCCGAAACCTGGTTTGTCAGGTAAATCTATGTGGCCGTTTTTTACGACCAGCGGTTCTTTGAAAATGCCTTCTCTCATGGGATTAAATGTCTGGTTATATTCCAGTATATAACCGTTTGGAACACCTGCAGTCAGGCTTGCATTTTCCATAGTTGTTAAGCCACCATGCCAGTTGTGCGGAGCGCAGAGCTTCCCTTTAAGATGTGCAACGCGCGCAATATACCAGGCTTCGGTTATGCCGCATATTCCGCAGTCAGGCTGAACTATATCATAATAATCATAGTCTATTAATTCCCTGAAACCCGATCTTTGCGAGATACCTTCACCTCCGGCAATTAATACATTCGGAAGCGCCTCGTTAAGTTTTGCATAATTTTCAATAGCATCGTCACCGCTATTGCTCATAGGCTGCTGTAGAAAGAGTATATTCAACTCTTCCAGAACAGGGCAGAGTTCTTCGAGATATTGCTCTATAGTCAAGTACATGCTGGAAGCATCGGTCTGTATCAGGTAGAAGTCGGGCCCTACTGCTTCACGCAGTTTTCTCAGAATTGGGATGTATTCTTTTAGTGTCATAGGTCTTTTAAAATATGGTGTAGTGTATTGCCAGGCGATCCAGGGGCGGAATTTAAAGGCGTCAAAACCATTCTCCCTGTGTCTGAATGCTTCCTCAATAAGATCTTCCGGCCATTTGGAACCTTTGTATATCTCTCCCGCACTGGCGTATGTCCATACATGAGGATTCGGTTCATTATCAGTAGCTAACAGCTTATAAACAGGCATATTTTTCGCCTTGCCGATAATATCCCAGAGCGCTGCATCAATACCTGCCCAACCTGATTTTCTACCTCTGGTAATTGGAGCAGAACCACATGACAGGAGTTCAATGTCAAAAGGATTTTGCCCGATTATAGAGGGTTTGATAACTTCTTCAGTGTACTTTTTCATAATTTCGGGTCCCCCATACTGACTGGGCCCGCCTATGCCTACAATCCCCTGATCGGTAAACACCTCAATAAGAATGGAATCGGCTTTCCAGCATACACATCCCTCTTTTGCCCAATTGCCCCAATGTATTATCCACTGCTCTTCCGGCGGGAGTTCGTAAGAGAGTAATGTGACTTTGACATCTGTAATTTTAATATTTTCCCTCCCAATCCCATCTAACAAGTGCCAACGGATATTTTCCGCAGCCGGTGTTTCCGGCGCTTTTGTGCCGCAGCCGGAAATGTTCCCAAGAGAAAATGCCCCGGCTGTCACAGCAGTTGAACCCAGAAACTTTCTTCTTGACATGTCATACATGATCATTGTCTCCATTCTTATTAAGTTTATTACTCAATTTTCGGGCTTAATATAATATATCGTTATAAAGAGTATTATGGAGCTATTTCACTTATTATTATCCTTATCCATAAATGTGGGAAGGGCTTAAATAATGGATAAACCGGAGTTATACTCCCGCTTGTGAGATGGATGAGGAGTGAGGGGAATAAAGATTTTAACCGACACTCCCCATATCAAATTCATTGATGATTAATTTAATAATTCATATTGTTTATGAATAAATAATAGTCTTTTCGTATGTTTCATACAAGTTTATTTTCAAGTAGTGTCCGGGTAAAAAATGACCATCATAGCTGAAAAACACTATAATCAATGATTAAGCAGTCACTGTTTGGAAATGAATCACAATTTGTACTTATGAACATTCCTGATTCTCCACACCTGTCATCCTTGACCGCCATTTTTTATTAAATTTCCCTGAACATCTTTTTTTCCCTCTAAAAATAATTAAGGCGAAGCCATTCGCCTTTAACAAGCTGAAACAGTAAATTTTATTGATTATTATAATATAAAATATTATCATGAAGCATTGGGAAATGTCACCACAAACGATGATGATATTAAGAATAAATCTTCTGACAGAAAGCATACAATTTACAGGGGGAAAAAATGAAATCCTTGAATAAATCTTCTGAAAAACAAAAAAAAGTATAAGCCGCCGGAATTTTATGGGAAGCACTGCAGGACTCTTTACGATTGTTCCGAGCAGTGTTATGGCGAGAAACGCTCAAAGACCTCCCAGCGACAAACTTAATGTGGCCGCTATCGGCGCCGGTGGTATGGGATATTCCAATATCAAAAATATTGCGGGTGAAGAAATTGATCCCGGCAAAAGAGAGAATATTGTTGCCTTATGCGATGTTGACGATGTTCGGGCAGCAAAAACATACATGGATTTCCCAAAAGCCAAAACATTCCGTGATTTCCGTGTCATGCTGGAAAAGCAGAAGGACATTGATGCTGTAATCGTGGCGACTCCTGACCATACTCATACCGCTGCCGCAATGGCCGCAATGCAGCTCGGAAAGCATGTATATGTCCAGAAACCGCTGACACGTCTTGTCTCTGAGACCCGCCTTCTTACCGAAACGGCGCAAAAATACAGGGTGGCTACACAGATGGGCAACCAGGGTCATTCCGGCGAGGGAATCCGTCAGGTATGTGAATGGATCTGGAGCGGAGCTATAGGTGATATTCACACTGTGCATGCATGGACAAACCGCCCTGTGTGGCCGCAGGGTATAGCGGAGCGCCCTGAAGAAAAACCACCTGTACCGGATACTCTGAGTTGGGACCTCTGGCTCGGACCGGCGCCGTACAGGGATTATCATCCAAACTACTGTCCTTTCAAATGGCGCGGCTACTGGGATTTTGGCGCCGGAGCTTTGGGTGACATGGCCTGCCATATCATCGATCCTGTTTTCATGGCTCTCAAACTGCGATATCCGGTGAGCGTTGAGGCGAGTTGTTCTACTCTTTCAAACGTTGCAAATAATGAAACATTTCCCAGAGCATCTATCATTCATTATAATTTCCCTGCCCGCATGGGAATGCCTCCTGTTGAATTGATATGGTATGACGGTGGTTTACAGCCTGTTCGACCTGAGGAACTGGCGCCGGACGAGAAAATGGGCCGCGGCGGATCC
>JABHYP010000023.1 GCA_018656855.1 Candidatus Latescibacterota bacterium
AACAAGTTCTATCACACAACAATTCTTGTGAGCGAAAATACAAAAAACGGTGCAGGAGACGATTTCGAGTTTCGCCTGCTTGATTTGCTGCGCGTTAAAGGCAAGGAAACACCCTCACAGGTGTTTGAACTCATGGGAGTGAAAGGAGAGGTCGATCCCGAACGGCTTCGGAAGAGAGATGAGTTCGAAGCGGCGATGAAACTATATCAGGAAAGCAAGTTTACAGAAGCGAAAGAAATATTCTCACGGCTTCATAAAGAGGGTGATGAGACTTCAGAACTTTTTGAATATCGATGTGATGATTTTATTAAGGAACCTCCTCCGCCCGACTGGAACGGTGTATGGGTAATGAAAAGTAAATGAGAATGTTCACTTTATTAGTTTTTTATCGATAGCAGCTTACATTTCCCACCACTGGTTAGTATCCCACTCATACATTTTTTCCAGCTTCTTTGTATATGAACCTCAAATAAAAGGCGAAATGAATGAGAAACAATCTGCAGAAATATTACGAAAACGAATGCCCGCATTCATATGTACTGTCAGAAACGATACGAATGAACCTTCCTAAATGGATAGTGATCTCATTGTTAGTAGTGTTTTCTACCGGCGCTTCGGTTATGAGCGATGTTTCAGTACCGAACGTATTCAGCAGTAATATGGTGCTGCAGAGAGACATGAAAGTCCCCGTCTGGGGTACGGCAAATCCCGGAGAAAAGATAACAGTCACAATGAATGGAAAAGCAGCACGAGCAACAGCCGCAAAAGACGGACGCTGGATGGTCAGACTAAAAAAAATGAGCGCCGGCGGGCCATATGAGATGACAATCTCAGGTAATAATAGTATCACCTTCACAAACGTCATGGTCGGAGAAGTGTGGGTATGTTCCGGCCAGTCCAACATGTGGTGGACAGTAGCGCGTGAGCACGACATTCCGAAAGAAGTTGCTCCTACCGACAACCCGAACATAAGGTTATTTTCCTTCTGGTCACCGGAGCATGAGTCTTTCGGAAAAACTCCTGTGTGGGCTCCATGTACACTTGAAACCATACCTGAATTCTCTGCGGTCGCATATTTCTTCGGACGAGATATCCAGCAGAAACTGGGAATACCCATAGGGCTTATCCACACATCTATGGGCGGATCTATCCCGGAAGCATGGATGACCCGCAAAACCCTTGATTCGGAACCGCAGTTCGGGCGAATCCTCGCATACTGGGATTCACTTATGGCAGTGCATCCGGAAGCAAACCAGAAACTTTCAGCATATCTCGCGGCGCTAAAAAAAGCAAATGTCACTGGTGCTTCTGCTCCTGAGGAACCCGAGATATCCTTTCTATCAAAAACGCTTCGTTTGTATATGCATTATCCAACCGGAATCTATGAAGCGCAGCTCCGTCCTGTCATTCCCTACGGCATAAGAGGTGTAATCTGGTATCAGGGTGAATCGAGTATTGCCCGCGCATGGCAGTATCGCACTCTTTTCCCCGCGATGATCGGGGAATGGCGCCGGTTATGGAACCAGGGTACATTCCCCTTTATATTCGTGCAGCTCGCTAATTATAAGGGTGGAGTGTCAGTACCCGAACTGCGCGAAGCCCAGCTTTTGTCTCTGTCTGTACCACAAACGGGAATGGCAGTGACAATCGATATCGGCGATGAAAATAATGTACATGCCAACAATAAATGGGATGTGGGACGGCGTCTGGCGCTGTCAGCACTGAATGTGGCTTACGGCAGAGATATTGTGTACTCCGGCCCGATATACAAATCGATGAAAAAGGATGGCAATAGTATACGTCTGCGGTTCAGGCATATTGCAGATGGTCTGGCAAGTCGTAACGACAAACCGCTTACCGGCTTTACCATAGCGGGGAAAGACAGTGTATTCCATGAGGCTCACGCCCGTATTGACGGCGATGAGGTGGTTGTCTTAAATCCTGATGTTCAGAATCCGGCGGCAGTACGCTATGGATGGGAAGCCAATCCGAAATGTAATCTCAATAACACAGCGGGGCTTCCCGCATCACCGTTCCGCACAGATACCTGGCCGGGGATCACTTACGGAAGACTGTCACCGTGAGGCGGTTATCTAATGCATGTATCGAAGTTATTATCAGAGGAATTGTTTAGATTAAAGGCAAACAAAAAGCTGGCCTTATCTTAAACAGGAAATTGTATTACACGGTCATTGATTCGTCTCGTTAATATTTTCTAAAGTGATTCACCACTCCTCAAGCGGTGTGACTGTTGATGGATTACGTGCCGCTTTCCAGTTTATGGTATGCTTTCCCGAACCGATTCCCGATTCGATGTTTCCCGCAATAAAGTTGCCGTTCACATGGCCATCAAACCGCATCGGCACAAACTGTTTTTTTACCGTCTGTTCGATAGTAAAATACAATCTGTCACCCGTCAGTTTCATCTCCTTTACCGGAATTTTTCTGTCCCCGATGGTAAATTCTCCATAAACCGCCTGAAACTTCTGATCTACTTTCAATTCATAATCCTCATTCCCCGTCTCGGTTTGCACAGCCCATTTCCATTTACCTGATACGTTTGCGGGAACAACCCAGAAAAAAACAGAATGGGAATCGTATTCGAAATCCATGTCATCCGTAATCTCTTTGGACATATCCGGTTCCCATTCACCCATGTTATAATTGTGCGATACAACACGTGTGCCCGGCTTTACTTCACTGAGAATTTTCGGTCTCAGCCTGAGATTGACACTCGGAAGAAGGTATAGCGCTATTACCGTTGCTTCGCTGATATTGGCTTTAAAAAGATCCTGCTGTATAAATTTTACCATGCCGGTGACATTGGCATTTTCCGCATTTTCCGTGCTTTCCTCAATGCGATCCGGATCTATATCTATTCCGGTACCGTGGGTTCCAATTTTTTTCGCAGCTGTAATGACAATTCGGCCGTCGCCGCATCCGAGATCGTAAAGTATATCATCACTGGTTACCTTTGCCATTTCGAGCATTAAATCTACTATCCCGTGTTTTGTCGGCACATACGGCACATCGCGATTATTAAAATTCCATTCTTCTTCAGCAGCAACGGGTGTTAAAAGTAATAGCGATACGAAGAGAATCACCGGCAATAGTTTTTTCATCTCTTTTATCTCCTTTATCACTTATATTTGTCCTGTATCTGCCTATCAACAACAGCAGGAGTATTCCAGCTATTGTGACTGAACTCATGTTCTGCGTCCATATACAGGACAGACGATCTGTCAATTATAGGCTGTTGATACATTTAATACTGAAAAAGGTTTAATAATCAATATTGACTTGCATAATCGAGTATCAATACACAATATTACGAACGCATTTCTGTAAAGTCAATTATAATTATATTACAAAGTGCATAACCTTTAGCTATGCAGGATACTTATTTCATGGGAGACTTTGATGAATACTAATATCATTGTTGCGATAACACAGGGTGTGTATGAAAAGGGAAAGGACGTTTATGAACGCGGGACTGAAAAAGGGCTGATCTGTATCCCCGTCCCAGCCGATGAAACCGGTCTTGCCGCTGCTGTCAAAGAGCAGGGCGCCAAACACGCAGTAATCGGAATAACTAACTACGCTGATGCACTGTATGAAGCCCTGCCGGGTGGAGGAGTACTGGCACGATTCGGCGTCGGATATGATAACATAAACCTTGCCCGGGCCACAGAAAAAGGACTTCTCTGCACTAACACTCCCGGAGTTCTCGAAGATTCTGTCGCCGAGATGA
>JABHYP010000338.1 GCA_018656855.1 Candidatus Latescibacterota bacterium
AAATCTGGGTATTAGCATTTGTATTCTGAGTGCCCTTACTAACTACCCTGACGGAAGCGACAATACTACCATCGTCAGCATCCGTAATATTCAGAGCACCTCCAGCATTGTAAACGGCTGCGTTAAGTATCCACCTGTTGTTTGCGGCGTCATTGATCACACGGTTGGCGATCAGAGTGCCGACAGCGGGATACTCGGTGAAAGGCATTTCCGCATTGGGATCACCATCGACGACATCGAAGTAAGTTTTTTCGACAGCAACATACAGGTCAGCGAAGTCAATACTGCTGCCTTCATCAGCGATACGCAGCTCGATGGTTGTGGTATCACCCTTGGACACTGAGAAGTTCGAAGGAGCAATCATCACGTTCATCTGGTTCGCATCTTCACCGGTATTGGCAAATGTAATCGTACCAGGCGCTCTGTACAGAGTAATATACTCGCTTGAGAAGTCTGTTACTGGAACTGCATTGGTAATTAAGGCGGTAATAGCCACATCGATGGTATCATCATACTGCTTTCCTTCATTGACTAAAGCACCGACACCTGCAGCAGTAAATTCACCAATGGTATTGAATCTGACTGTGACATCATTACCACTTATAGCTGTAATAACACCTGATGCACCGCTATCTGCTGTTACCCAATCACCGACAGCAGGAGCTAAAGCTACTAAAGCGGCCGATGTGAAAGTCTGGACTTTCCAGCTCTGGTCATCGAGACCAATGTATACCACGTAGTTACTGTTCCAGTCGGGAGCACCACCGGCATTATTAACATCAGTCAAATACCTGATGGCTCCTTCCGAGGGTTTCCTCAGAATGAAATCATAATAAGAAGCCTCGTTTGCACCGGATTCTTTCAGCCATGTAGCACCGGCTATTGGTCCGGTGGCTGAGTTAAGCAGGTATGCATCACTATTTCCAGCAGCGCTGTCAATACTGATGAGTCCTCTTTCGACATTAGTTCCGCCGCCTACCTGAATGGTCATGGGTGTAATATTCTCCTCACCCTGGCCGAATGTGGAACCTTCCTTTACGATGAAGATACCGATATCGGCATCGTCGTCGGCGTCAAATACACTGAAGTCAAACCTGAATGCCTCCTCAGGATAAACTGTAGCACCTTTAACAGACGGAGTCTCAAGAGTAGCATACGAAGAACCGGAACCGGAACCGCTTAAGAACTGCAGGTAAGATGTTAGAGCTTCATCCTTATGAAGCAATCCATCATCTCCAAGCGCAACAAGTCTTGCGATTGAAGGGGCTGCCTTGTTCTCGTCGATGACTGCATACAGATGATAATAACCTCTGTCTACAGGAGTCCATGTTCCGGACTCGATATCAGCCTCGATATCCCACTCGAAATATGAACCGGCCTTGGTTTCAGACTGCTCACCTAGATTAGCCGCTATCTGATGAGTGTTAGCATGAGCCCTGAGGGCAGTTACTTCGTCAGCGGCAAATTTCGCATTAGGCATATTTGCAATAAGGGCGCTCGTATCCTGATAGAGATAGAATGATATGATACAGGAATCGTCAATATCCTGGTCACCATCGACACCGTTTTCCTTGCCCCAACTCAGCATGATATACTTGTTCTTGGAAATATCAATCTGAACGCCGTCCATTCCAGCAGGTGCGACTGCGGTTTCGGAATCATACTCAGTCAGCGCATCAATTATGAGTTTAGGCGCATGAACCAGGTCTGCCGTCAGGTTCGTTGAACCATGACCGGTTGCGTTCTGAACAACCTGATGTGTACCGTCATTAGCAACCGCATAGATAGTATAACTCGTTGCCTCAAGATACGGAGTTACATCGAGATCCCATGTATATTTGATATACGGGGGATAATCGTCGGTTTTGAAACCTCCCTGAAGCAGTGTAGCACCGGTAAGACCATTCACGACAATATTAGGAGCAGTACCGACCGAATCAATATCAGCCACACTAAGATTACTGTCTGAAGAGAAATAGATCTGAACTGTAGCATTATCGTTATAATCATTGGCCTTGATATAAAGATCAAGATCAGTCGAGGTACCCAGACCGGCGGTAACGGAACCGTCAAACCTGTAATAAGCACCGGTATCAATACTGACGCTCGAATCATCGCTGTATCCGGCACCAAGTCCAGCCAAACCGGGATAACCAACCTGGTCAATACCGCCGTTTGTATCGGCAGTTCCATCCTCGTCATACAAGTTATCCTGATTTCTGTCAAAACCGAGGAGTTCAACCCACGGATAATGCCATACTGTCAGTTTGTCAGACTGCGCCAATATAAACTGGCTGGTCACATCACTTGTGACATAGAAGTAATAATCACCTTCAAGCTGAAGAGCTGATACAGCCATAGGATTTACTCCGGCATCGCCCTCATTTAATTCATATTCCAGGCCGGTTGTCGAATCAAATATGAGAACGTTAGCGGTGGGATCTATGAGGTCCCTGTCTTCAGTGGAGGCATAGATCCTGTAAGTGACGTCATTCGCATTGTCTGCTGCGGCATCAAATACTTTAATTACCGTTGTGCCTGCATCATCCCAGAATTTGAGATAGTCACTTTCTACCTGGTTATTAGAAGTTAAACCTTCATCATGGATAAAGTCAGGTAGTGCGGTTGCCAGGAGTGGGTCTCCAGAAGTAGGATACTTCTCTCCATACGTCGTTGTAGTATCATTATCAGCCATTAATATCGCTTCGAAGCTGACAAGATCAATCGAACCAGCAGCCGCCGCAAAGGTAACTTCCGTACTGGCTGAAGTCGGAATGTTCGGCTCTGTGGGAGCAGCATCGAATACAACGGAATACCTATGAGTGCCCGCTGGTACTGCTGACGTAGTAATTGGGAACATTACCCAGAGCTCGTCATCCGCAGCGACAGCAGCAGTTGCAATCGCAATGTTTATTTGATTTGTAGTGACTGCAGTAACAGCAAATACAGCTGTATTGGCAGTGCTCCAGGAAAGAGCAACCTCGTCGGTATAGGTCGTAGACCCATCAACATCCGCAACAAACACATCGCCGGGTAATGTAATAATTACCGCGTTGGCATTTGCAGCATTCGCAGCGGAAAATTTGATGTGAAGCATCTGCCAGTAATAATTATCGGCATCCGGATCACCGTTTTCGTTTACCACAGCGCCTTTAGGCAGGACAGTCGGAGTAATATCGAATTCCTGCGCTCCAAGCGCCTGGCTCGCCCCAAGAATCAGCATAAGCAAGGCGAATAAAATAAACTTTCTCGAACTCATTTGTTATTCTCCTTCATTATAATGAGAATTAACTTTTTAAAATACTCTTAAATACATGCTAATAAATAATTAAGGGATATTTTCCCTTTTCACCTTTTCCGTTATTGATAGTAAACCACTCACACAAGAAGCCATTTGAAAATGAAACCGTTAAATAAATGTGGTAAAAAACGAATGATTCAGCCTTCGAATCATTTAGCTTTTTGCGTCATGAAAAACTCTCCTTCCCTGGATAAAAATGATAGAAAGCGGCTGTACATCCATGTACAGCACTTTAAAAGAATTAATTTTTCCCTCCTGAATTATATTTTTCGCCTATCGAGTTATCTCTGCCCCCACCTAATCTCCCGGAGGAGAACTTTCCTTGCAGTTTTCGAGGTTTGCCCCTTTTTTTAGGGCGCATGGGGGTCTTTATTTATATAGTCTTTTCTACTGTTTTAAACTGGATAGGCCTATTATTTTTAACAATAATTATTATATAATAAAAGATAAAAATATACTTCTTCCCTATTTACATCGGAATTTATCGGGAATACTTTAGAAATTACACACATTTTTTTATGAAAATTTATCAATATTTTTCATCATAGCAATAAAGGGTAATTAATGAAAATAATTCAACATACCATAAAAATTCAGATATTGACCCGATTTCTTAAATTAGCACATTTAATGCCAATAATTCATATTTTTCATATCATATAAAAAAAAGAATTACCGCTTCAAGACTTATTACTTTATTATTATTGTTCTTAGTTAAAATAAATGGAAGGGGAAAAGTGCGTAGAATTTAATTTAACAAAAAACACCTTTACATCAAATTGTTCAGAAAAGCGGACAAAATGTTCCTGTTTAAATAGGAAACATATTCCTTTTCATAAAAATTTATTTAAAATTATTAGGGAAAGATATTGGAAGGTATGTGAATTTTATGCCAAATATTGACTCAATGCTTTATCGGTTTTTTTTCACAACTTGGAAAATTTGTTAAATCTGCATTATTAATAATATTTACAGCAGAGGCCGCTGAAATAAAATAATAATGATGGTATGATTTTTTCACCCTTAATATTATTGATATGAACTTTTTCAATTTTATTCATTGTTTTCCTCTGTGTACCCTGCGTTTCCTTCGGATTAATATTTTAAAGTTATTTTGAAATTTATTACGAAATTCATAGCTCCACCATAAAAGCGGGAGGCATGTTTACCTCACGTTTCAGATATTCCTGTAAGCAGAGTAAGATGTTTTTTGATATGTGTCACCACATTTTCCCGATAAAATTCCCTGCTGTTTCTCAGTACAGCTTTTAACTCTTCACCCATCCTGCCTAACACAACACCATACGCTATATGGAGAACTTGTCGAGTATCCTGATCGTTTGCTATCAATTCCAGCATATCATCCTGTTTGAGTTGTAACACTCTGGGAATCCTGGAAACGTCGGCTGATATTTGATAACTTTTTACATTTTCATGAAACGTATCGATAGAAAGCGTTAGTATCTTCCTGAAAAGGTCAATGTCAACTTGAGCCACGGCTTTAAGCGCTTCAATATACGAAGTTCCGGCTGTTTTGACATGGAAAAAACCATCCGTAATTTCTCCGAAAGCTGGGTATATGCTGAATTTGTCTGAACCGGAATGAAGGCTCATACGGTATTCTCCGAGTTCACAGGCGAGAGATACGTGCTTTTCGAGAGAACGGCGAAACTCGCCGAGGTCACCTCTGTAATCGATGCCTTTTTCGAAAGCTCCCTCAAACCGTGGAGCAAGGCTGAACAGATTTACTCCCGCACTTGTAAGTTCCGTTACTATAATGTGATGGTCGAGAACACTTGTCGTGTTAGAGGTTTCATCAATTGACATCTCAAAATTAAAACTTGAACCGCCTTTTTGCTCGATAAGTCTGCTATATGCTTTCACTCCATGGCGTATTGCGGCAAGATATGTAACACCCGATTGAACCACTGAACGTGCATCGGCGCCGTTAGTTCCTTCATACCGTGAAATAAATGCATCAACCTCCTCATTATTTTCAAACAATCCGGAAAGTTTTTGTTTGAGTACATCATCTGAATCGGTATTCGCATCGTTGTCAATCATGTCAGAAGGATCAAGGGTAAACATGGTGAAACCTACCCGGGCAGCTTCCTCAATTTCTTCAAGATTCTTTAGATGGTCTGCATCAGCTCCCCAGGGTGAAGTATAACCGCATCCAAACACCGACCATGTAACATCGTCCAGAACCTGCTGAAAAGTACGCCCTGTTTTATGATTCTCGCGAACCGACTGCTGGGCAAGCACAGGGGGCATGTTAAAGCTTTCACATGCTTCTATGTGCCAAGGTGTCGCAGGTGCGGGATTTCCGATACGGTCGCCGGTACCGAATGACTGCCTGCAGTCGAGTACGGAAGGAGCCGTATGGGGGACACTTTTTCTTAATTGGCAGGCATTTCCGTTGTCAAGCGGACATGAAATGGCATAATATGTAATACCATCCTCGAGGTCAGTCAGAGATTCTCCTGAAAATCCGGAAAGCGCTCTTTCATACTGCGATACTATTACAAGATTAGTTTGTTCATCTTGTTCGCTTAGCATAAAAAGAGCAGAATCTGTCTTAACAAAAGAATTCGTAATCACAGAGGCTTCAGAAGCCAGTTTGTTTTTAAAAGATTCTAAGGAGACATTTCTGTTGAAAGCCCTTGATTGAACTGCACTATGTAAGATATTCTTTAACATCGAAAAATAAGTCCCAAGTTTCAGTTTCCAGATTCTATGTTCAATAATTACCATGTATGGATTTGATTTACCAAACCCTTTAAGGTTAAGGTTTTATGTTTCAGGTCCTCGCTATCGTGCCAGCCAGCCGCCGTCAACAGGTAAAATCGTACCATGAATATAATCCGATGCTGTCGAACCAAGAAACAAAAACGGCCCCACCAGATCTTCAGGCCCACCCCACCTCCCGACAGGAAGACGTTCCATAATTGAAGGATTTCTTTTCGGGTCCTCTTTAAGAGGCCTGGTAATCTCGGTTAAAATGTAACCGGGGGCTATTGCGTTGACATTGATACCACGCGGCGCCCACTCGTTACAGAGGGATTTTGTGAACTGAGTAATAGCTGCTTTTGCAGCAGCATACGATGGAACAAGATATCCGCCAGACCAGGCAAGCATGCTGGAACAATTGACTATCTTACCCCCCTCTCCACGTTCGAGCATATGACGGCCGACCTCACGGCACATGAAAAAGGTTCCTTTCGCCTGAATGTTCACGACCATATCCCACTTATCCTCAGGATACTCCTCGCATTTCGCACGGAAAAGAACTCCAGCGCCATTGATAAGAACATCAATTTTGCCGAAATCTTTAATAATCTGCGCAACCGAATCCACTATCATAGGAACTTTGGAAACGTCACAGTTATAAACTCTTGCTGTTCTACCCATATCTTCAATAGCTTTTTTTGTTTCCTCGGCGCCTTTCATATTAACGTCAACAATCGCAACATCCGCACCTGCCTCGCCATACCCTTTGGCAACCTCCCGGAATATGCCCGAAGAACCGCCTGTAATTATCGCAACCTTGCCAGAAAAATCAAAATTTACATCATTATATTCTTTCAAGTGTGCCTCCATGAATAAAAGATAGTTTATGGTTTGTGGTTTGTGGTTTGTGGTTTCGATTACTTTTCTACTTGAAAATAATTATTTAAAATTACAAAGGTGGACAGCAAGGGAAAACCTACATCGAAAGAAAACCGCCGTCTACATAAAGTGTGGTTCCTGTAACAAAACTCGATACATCACTGGCAAAATAAACAGCGGCGCCGGCAAAATCTTCGGGTTTTCCCCATCGCCCAAGAGCCATTCTGCTTGTGAGATAGTCGTAACGTTCTTCGTTTTTACGTATATCCTCTGTCATATCGGTTTCACAAAATCCGGGAGCAATCCCGTTAACCCTTATGTTGTATGGTCCCCAGTCATTGGCAAGCGTCTTTATGAGCACGTGAACTGCACCTTTCGAGGATGAATAACCTGCGACATTGTGACTGCCGTGGAAAGAAACAACCGAATCGGTTATGACAATTGATCCGCCCCGGCCCTGTTCAATCATTACACGTGCAGATAGTTGAGCAAGAATGAAAACCGACCTGACATTTACCCGGTAAATTTCATCAAAATCCTCAATCGAATGTTCATGTGCCGCTCCCCGGCGGATAATCGCGGCATTACAGAACAAGAAATCAATACCGCCGAGCTCGGAACATGTAACCTCAATAAGGTTTTTCAGGTCATCGTCCACTCCGACATCAGTCTGAACAGGAACTACCTGACCGCCATATACGCTTAACTCGCCTGCCGCCTTTTCAAGCGATTTCATGTTTCGGGATGTAATCACAAGGTCGGCTCCCATCTCGGCAAGTCCATCAGCCATCCCTCTGCCGAGCCCGCGGGAAGCACCGGTGATAATCCCGCGCTTACCCTTTAAGTTGAGCTTTTCTTTTATCATTTTCGGCCTGTACAGGTAATTTAAAATGAGTGTTTTATTTATTCATTCACCAGTTCAATATAACGGCGAAGAGAGTCGTAGACAATATTTTTTCTCAAATATCTACTCAGCTCACTGCATATAAAATATTTTCACCTATATCCTTTAATATTCTCTTGACAGTATAAGAGAACACACATACATTGTAGTATAATGAATTACACAGAAAGGCAATTTTGTGAATATTGTTCTGGAAAAATATAAATAAAAAACATTAGGATTGTTGATTAACAATCGGGCAAATTATTATCAGTTAAATAAAAAGAGCAGAATATATTAAAGGTCGAACTAAAAAACAAACGCATATATTATTAAGTCCACAAAAAGAAAGGATTTAAAAATGAAACTAAGCCTTACCGACCGTCAGGCTGCCATTCTGGGATTCATCAAAGTTTTCGCCCGTGATCATGGTTATCCGCCAACTATTCCCGAGATTCAGGAGGAATTTAATATTAAATCACCCAACGGTGTCAACAACCACATCAAGGCACTCACCCGCAAAGGATATATCAAACGTGATTCTTCACGTGCACGCGCCTTAAATATTATAGGTATGCACGAGGGAATCCCGGTTCTAGGACGTGTGGCAGCGGGTTCACCCATACTTGCAGAGCAAAATCTGGAGGGACATTTTACACTAAAAGACCTATACCGTGCTTCCGAGGACGTGTTCATGTTACATGTCCAGGGCAATAGTATGATTAACGCAGGAATCCTTGACGGCGATTATGTTCTGGTCAGGATACAGCTCGCTGTCGAACAGGGTGAGATAGGGGTTGCCATAATCAACGGCGAAGCCACCGTTAAGCGCATCTATGCGGACGGCAATATAGTCAAACTAGTTCCTGAAAATGATGCAATGAAGCCTATCAATGTAATGGAAAACGACCCGAATTTCTGTATCGGCGGCAAGGTAATCGGTGTTGTCCGTCAAATGTAAAAAACCCTAATAATATCGTTTCCAGTTGATTTTAACAATTTTTTATGAAAATTTAACCATAGTATCGCTTTCTTAACGGTATTGAGAAGTATTAAAATATTGACTACCCGGAAATTATAAACCATGAATAACTGGTATATGGCCTGTAATCGCGCTTCTTTAATCATCGGAGGGAAAATACCGGAGGTATACCGTTCGAGAACGTTTTCGGGAATTCTCGGTGATATAAAAGCGCTTTCACCCAAAAAAGCTCTCTCACTCATCAATCGTAAAAAAGGCCTGGGACTTCAGTACGCTTATCTATATCTCACCTGTGGAATTGACAATGGACGCGGGGACCAGACCTGTGCAGCCGAAGCCCTCACCTACCTACTGAAGAAGAAAAGAAATAACATCGTCAGAGGAAATGTCCTTGATGTGGGCTGTGCAGTGGGAGTTGCCGCCGGAGTTCTGGGCATTGAAAAGATAATCGGTTTCGACCTCTTTTACGACCTTCTCTATACCGCAAGAATTGTTGATTCATTCTCCGGTGCAAATCATTCCTATATCACTGCCGATATGACAAAAACATGGCCGTTTGAAAGGTGTTTCGATACAGTCTTATGCGGACTTGTGTGTCATCATCTGAAAGAACAGCCGGATTTAATTACGTTTTTTTCGGAGGCGAACCGTGTTCTAAAACCCGGCGGTTCGCTTGTGATAACTCTTCCATCCGGAACTGTCTCAACTCTGCCACAAATGTCAAAACTTGTGGAGGCATTAGAAACATTCGGATTCCTTGTAGATCAAAACCTTTCAGGAATGGCGCTTTCCACCGACAGCAGTCTTTCTCTTTTCTGGATGTTTGTTATTATTGCGCGGAAAGAATCAGATAATGCAGCGGATGTATTTATCGATCCTGATTTCGGTTTTCATGTGTACAGAACACCGGTATCAAGGGAAGAAAAAGGGGTACATGCAAGAGAGACCGCAGCCAGACAGCGTCTGGTGAAACATGAAGCTTTCACCCTGATGAGCATTGAAGAACTGAACGAGAAAATTCCGGAAAAGGTTTTGATTTTTGAAAATGTTTGCGAACTTATGCCGGTCTCAAAAAATCCAGAGTAAGTAAGCCGTTATTTATTCAATCTCACTACTGCAATAACAGGCTTATGATCAGAACCTGCAGCATCATTTACAATACGGGATGACACAACATCAAAATGCCTACTTGTAAAAATATGGTCAATTCTTATAAAGTCCCTTGCGATAACGCTTTGAACCGGCAAGTTTCTCATTACTTCCTTAATTGATGATTCTCCAAATGTATCGCCAGTGCCCCATCCTTTCATAGAATAAGCATTATTATAATGTTTAGCGAAAAGATTGTATACTCTGCTGTTCGGGGTATCGTTGAAATCCCCGCAGATGATGGTTGGATCGCGTAACTGCTCCATATAGTCGTTAAGAAACTTAGCCTGCCTGAATTTTTTTTCGTCTTTAGCTCTTTCAAATACTGAAAGGTTAAATATTTTTTTTCCTGCCGCCGGAGAAAAGCCGTTGACATCCTCAATATCTGGCCCTGCCCGTGTGAGATGGACGTTAACAATGTTAATCTTTTTCCCCTCTGCATTTACTTCAGCAATAACGAAGTCGATAAAATCAAACTCGCTGCTGCGTTTAAACGTAATCGGATAACGGGAAAGTATCAGTTCGCCGGTTCTCCAGCTGTTTTTATCCCTGTTTGATGCCGAGTAGGGGTAAAGGTCCGTAAGTTTCTGTGCAAAAATAGCAGGATCGCTTCTCGGATTATATTCTGTACAGCATACCACATCAGGTTGCTCCCGGCGAATGGTTTCGATCGCTTTAAGGCGGTTTAAAGTACCGGCGTTCCCTAAAATATTGTATGTCATTATTTTTATGTCAGTTTCTTCCCCTTGGCTGCCGAAGGATGGCACCATCTGCCACCCGTAATACCCTGTAGTTACAACTATAATGATAAATATGGGCGTTACGCTGAAGAGGTTCAAGCGGTTTATAAGATGTTTCATCGTACTCAGGCTGAAAAAAGCGAGCGGGAGAAAGAGAAACCTGAAAGCGGTGTTCGGAAAGAAAATAACAAACAATACTGCGGCAGATACAGCAATAATACTTTTAATCAATACGGTGACTTTTAATATGTTTGCTGCTTTTGATAAGACAAGCCATTTTACCGCTGATGCCCAGATAACTATCCCGAAAGGTATCCATACAAGGTTCGATAAAAAGCTCGCCAAAATCCTCAGAATTGCTGCATCTTCAGGTGTCAAACGGGCAAAGAACCAGACAAAAAGAAGCGCTCCGGCATAAAACCAGAGTATGATTGAAACCGAAGCGGTTCCCCATCCTTTATATGAAGAAGTATGCCCGTTTTGCATCACGGATAAATCTCGTTTTAAAGTAACATTGTAAACATTTTATTAACAGGGGATTATCTTAGCTCAAGACCATGTTTATTGAGATAGGAAAGGAAAACGCTTCGAAAATCAGTAAGATCGTCTCCGGTTAGAGTCCGTTCCCTGAGTCCCAGCCAAAAACGGAATGTGTAGCTTGCTTTATTTTCCGGCAATCCTTTTCCCTTAAAGCAGTACTGAAACTTCATCCGTCTCAGAATCGGATGGGAATATTGCTCCAGTATTTCAGCCAGTCCGGTATAGGAAGATGCTAAATCCGCAAGTATTGAAAAATCCATCCATGAACCGGGGAACACAGGAATCGCATCGTATTTAGCCTGTGGAAAGGTATGCCCTTTCAACTCATCTATATTAAACTCAAACCATACAACCTGTGTGCCTTTTTCATAAACATCACATATCTTTCCGGTAAGGCAGCCCAGGAAACCTATAGATTTCCCATTGAGCATAATATCCATGCTGGAACCGGCAGCATACCACGGTCTGGATGTATTTTTTGAAACTGCAAACGTACAGTTTCCGGCGCCTGTTACAGCAAACAACTCTTCTATCGTTCCTTTAATCGAAAGAAAAATGTCCTGGAGACTTCCCAGTTTCTCAGATTGATATCCGATCCCCGCGAGATTCACAATCTGTTTACATCCATTCTCTTCGTTCAGGAAGACATTTCCAATTTCATATAGGAAAAATCTGTCCCTGTGAGTAGAATTGGCCTCAATAAGCGCAAGAAGGTTCGGCATTATTTCCAGGCGCATACGGGTATTGTTTTCGGAGGCTGGATTCTTCAGCTTCAGGGTTTCTCCCGGCTCATATCCGATACGCTTTAGCCAGTTATCATCATACCAGCTATAGGTATGCACCTCGTTGAAGCCTTTCGCCAGACTTAAATAACGTCTAATTTTGTGATGTTTCTGAAGTTCGGTGTTGAAATCGTACCTGCGCAGCTCCACATCAGGCATTGAAGGAGTAATATTACCGTATCCGTAAATACGCGCAACCTCCTCAACAATATCATTTGGAATTGATATATCACGCACACTCCTATGACGCGGTATGGTCAGGCGGAGATCATCGTTTTCCAAACTTGCTCCGAAACCGAGTGACTCAAGGATACTGACTATACTCTCCTGCGGAATATCCATTCCTATTGTGTTGTTAATATAGCTCTTCTTCATTGATAAATTTCTTTGCTCTTCCCCTGTGTTTCCACCGCATGTTAACTGCGACCGTATCCTGAGTTTTTGTCCCGCATCACGTAAAAGCTTTACAAACCGTTTAATCGACAGAATCATATTGTATGGCGGCTGACCCTTTTCAAATCGCAGGCTCGCGTCTGTTCTCAATCCGATCCGAGCAGATGTCTTACGAATTCTAGCGGGATTAAAATTTGCGCTTTCAAGGAGAATCCTGGATGTATCTTCCTTTATTTCCGTTTCCTCTCCGCCCATGATTCCGGCGATAGCGATTTGACCGGTATGATCCTTAATCATGAGATCCTCGGGAATCATAGAACGATCGGCACTGTCAAGCGTAGTGAATTTCCCTTTACTCCCGAAAGGAGCGACAATAATGTCTTTCACCTTTTCTCCGTCAAAAGCGTGCATAGGCTGGCCGAGTTCGCACATAATGTAATTTGTGAGGTCTACAAGAAGATTTATCGGACGCAGTCCTGTTGCAAGCAGGCGATACTGAATACTGATAGGTGAAAATGCCGGCGCAAGACCGTCGATATCAAGGCAGGCATATCCGGGACAATCTTCGAGGTTTTCGATTCTCAAAGGAAATACATCGAGCTTTTTCCATTCCGAGGAATCGGCGGTTTCAAGCGGTTTCAGGGCACACCCGAAAATAGCCGCCAGTTCACGCGCAAAACCGTAGTGCCCCCAGAGGTCCGGACGGTGAGTGATGCTCTTATTGTCTATCTCGATCACATAATCCGTTTCGGGAACGATATTCGCGATTTTAGTACCGGCGGACAAAGTATCCGAAAAAGACAGAATACCGATATGAAAATCGCCCCACCCCAGTTCCCGCGGGCTACATAGAATACCATAGCTTATTCTATCATAGACTTTTTGCTCTTTAACGGTCACACCTTCGGCAATCACAGTTCCGGGAACGGCGAAAGCCGATTTCATACCTACCATAACATTCGGCGCACCGCAAACTGTTTTCAGAGTTTCGCTGCCCAGGTTTACGGTAACATAATTTATA
>JABHYP010000339.1 GCA_018656855.1 Candidatus Latescibacterota bacterium
ATATGAAAAAGGGCAAGTGAGTGTGGCATGTAAATCATCAAAAGAAACGGGACCTGTAATTACTATCGAGGACAGGGGTATAGGCATCCCCGCCGATAAGCTCCCAAAAATATTTGATGAATATTACCGAACTAATGAAGCTGTACGTCACAACAAAGCTTCAACGGGATTAGGCCTTTCCATTGTTCAACATACTTCTCAGACTCATAATATTAGAATTCGTATTACCAGCAAATCAGGAGAGGGAACAAAATTTGAATTAGTATTTCCATCTTCATTAAAATCTGAATATGAAAATAAAAACAAGGAGAAGCAAAATGTCTTATCTCATGATAGTTGATGACGATGAAGATTTTGCGACTGCGGCAGCAACAGTATTGCGTGACACCGGTCACGAAGTTAAAATTGAACTGGACATCGGGAATGCAGAAAAGAGCATGAATAAACGTCAACCTGATATTATAATTCTGGATGTGATGTTTCCAGAAAACAATTCAGCCGGATTTGAACTTGCCCGTAAGATGAAACATCACAACGGAAAACTTAAAAATATCCCCGTTTTGATGCTGACTGCCGTTAACGAGAAGTTTCCTCTTGGATTCAGTTCAACAGATATAGATGGATATTGGCTTCCGGTTGAAGATTTCCTTGAAAAACCTGTGGATCTCGATTTGTTAAGTAATAAGGTATCTAAGATGCTACCTTAATGTCCCAAACGGGGAATGGGGGATATAATATTCTTTCATACCTTAGTAAATAAATAAAAGGTGGATTACGGCTTGTTTGTCAGGTTAGTTTGTGAATTATATTTTAAAATGTGAATTACACAAAAATATGTCATTTGTATGAAATATACTTATTTTTTTGGGCGCGGATTCGATTCCCGTGTCCCTTTTGCATGTAAGAGTTTGTTTAATATTTGCATTAACAATCATTTAGAGCCTGTGATTTTAGCAGCTATTATTCGCTGCTTAACGGTTTGCGGTTCACCTGCCGCCACTATTGATAATCATAATTGAAAATAGCATAGAGCTATAGAGGTTATGTGGAACCGCTGATTGGGCAGTAACACCACTTTTGGCACCTAAAATTCAAGTGTTCCTAATGTTTACACCCTTCGCAAGTGTAGCCAATATCCGATAGTGACCTCCCCCATTTTTTGTATCACGTTCAGAGTTAGTCGTCCAATACTCCAGATATTAACATACATGATGAAATTGTTCAAATCCAAGCTTGTCGGGCAGTGTGCCAATGTCGTTGGAGATGTATTCTATCGTATAAGGATAGGATTCAGATGGAATGTATGATCGGCCATGTCCTGGCAGATCGACAAGAATCACCCGAAAGCCTGCTCCAATTGGTGAGTGAAAACGCCTGACAATATTCCTGAGAATATTCGTAGTGACGACGAATCAGAATTCATTGCAAAAGCAGTACGTTCATGGCTTCAACATATAGGAATTAAAACATCGTATATCGAGCCGGGAAGTCCTTGGGAAAACGGCTATATAGAATCATTCAATGGCAAACTCCGTGATGAGCTATTAAATAGGGAAATCTTCGATACTCTCTTTGAAGCAAAAGTACTTGTTGACAGATGGAGAAGAGAGTATAATCATATTAGGCCTCACAGTTCTTTGGGATATAAACCGCCAGCTGCTGAAGCTGTTTTACATAATGAAGGGAACACATCGTTGTTGTTCGGTTCCGTTCCGCTGCACCCCTCAACAACTGCAACCCAAAGCTTTGTCCCATGACTAACTTAAGAAGCGGACCAAAAGCTGGAGGCAGTTCAGCGGGTTAATATCTATGATAAGATACTATTACATACATGGTATTGAAATTCTATGAAAACTCGGGCTAAAAAGGAGGAGATGTTATGAGAAGACGTAATTTCTTGAGCAAAACTTTAGTTGGAGGAACTTTCCTTGGTACTAGTCTTCACGCAATCAATCCCAAATCAGCTCTTGCAAATCCGAGGCGCAGGGATGTAATCATTCAGGATACAGGGAAATATGATATTCTTCTGAAGGGAGGACATGTTATTGACCCGGCGAACAATAGGAACAGCGTTATCGATGTTGCCGTTGCTGGTGGGAAAATCGCTCTTATTGGGAAAAATATCCCTGTGAAAGATTCTAAGAAAACAATCGATGTGTCCGGATTATATGTGTCGCCGGGATTCATTGATATTCATCTTCATGCCTTTTACAGTTTTCATAAGGATGTCGGAGTGCGCTACTTTATTATAGCCGATAATCATTGTTTTAAATCCGGAGTGACAACGGGTGTTGATACAGGAACAGCAGGAGGAGATAATTTCGATATTTTTAAAGAGATCATTGATCGCTCACAGACAAGAATTCTGGCATTTATCAATATAGCCAGGGGGGGAATAAGACCCACATCTGAAGATGATCCCCGGCAGTACGATGTACAGCTTGCAGTGGACACCGCAAAAAACAATCCGGATACGATTGTTGGATTCAAAATTGCTCATTACTGGACTTCAAAGCCCTACGATGAGCTTCATACTCCCTGGGCTAATGTGGACGCAGTAGAGGAGGCAGGACGTAAGGCAGATTTGCCGTGTATGTTTGACTGGTATCCGAGGCCTGCCAGTGGCGGATATCCCATGAGATCGTACCGTGAACTCATCC
>JABHYP010000340.1 GCA_018656855.1 Candidatus Latescibacterota bacterium
AGAAGCGATAGAAAAAATGGAGAGCGGTTTTGAGCATGTCTACAAGCCTGAACCTGGCCGGGCTAAAATATACGCTGCCTTATTTAAGAAATACACCCGATTCGGTGCATTCGTCGAGCAGGAAACAGAGAATGACGGTATTAAGTATAATGATAAGGCATAAGAAAATAATAAATATATAATTCTCGATTTTGATGTTCAATTATGATAGATTGAAACTGACAACTGACTATTCTGGAACCTGAAACCAATTTTCGGAGCAAACATGGCATCACTCAAGGAATTAAAAGAACGGGTTTATGAGGCAAACATGGAGCTTCCGCGAAGGAATCTTGTTATTTATACCTTCGGCAATGCAAGTGGTATCGACCGTGAGAGGGGTATCTTCGCTATCAAGCCGAGCGGCATCCCTTACGAGGAACTTACTCCGGACAGCATGGTGCTGGTAGATCTGGAAAACAACGTTGTCGAGAGCTGTTTAAATCCCTCTTCCGACACAAAAACCCATGCCGTCCTCTACAAAAACTTCCATGAAATCGGGGGGATTGTCCATACGCACTCTACGTATGCCACTGCATGGGCGCAGGCATGCAAACCTGTTCCGTGCCTTGGAACCACACATGCCGATCATGTTCCGGGCGACATACCCTGTACCGATATACTTGCCGATGAAAAGATAGAAGCGGATTACGAGGAGGAAACGGGAAACATTATTCTTGAAAGTTTTCGTCAGCTTTCTTACAAAGAGGTACAGATGGTTCTTGTGGCGCGGCACGGCCCTTTCACCTGGGGTGAGACGCCCGAGAAAGCTGTCTATAACAGCGTAGTGCTGGAACAGTTGGCGAAAATGGCTCTTCTCACAACGTTTGCTGACCAATCGGTTCAGCCGTTGAAAGAGACGCTTGTACAGAAACATTTCTATAGAAAACATGGCAGCGGTGCCACCTACGGCCAGGAATAATAATCTTTATTTAGAAAAGGAGTTTAATAATGAACAATATGCCTGAAGTAAAAACCGGGATTGTTGCGGTTAGCCGCGACTGCTTTCCAATTGAGCTTTCTAGGGAGCGAAAAAACAGGGTCGCGGAAGAATGTGACGGGAAAAACATACCTGTAACAAACTGTGATACAGTGGTTGAAAATGAACATGATGTACTGAAAGCTCT
Source organism: Candidatus Latescibacterota bacterium (assembly GCA_018656855.1). Lineage (GTDB taxonomy): Bacteria > Latescibacterota > Latescibacteria > Latescibacterales > Latescibacteraceae > JABHYP01. The sequence continues at coordinate 1,167 of JABHYP010000340.1, forward strand.
CGACGAACTGGAAAAGAGAGAGATCAACGCCCTGGTAGTCTATCTTGGCAACTTCGGACCGGAGGGACCGCTTTCTATGCTTGCAGAACGTTTCTGGGGACCGTCTATGCTTGTGGGGGCAGCGGAAGAATCCGGTGACAGCCTCGTTGACGGCCGCGGTGACGCCCTCTGCGGTATGCTGAATGCCTCTTACAACATGGGACTGAGGTATTTAAGGCCTTACATCCCTGAATATCCCGTGGGTATACCTTCGGAGATCGCCGATAAAATCGGTGATTTTATCCCGACAGCGCGAATTCTCTCAGGGCTCAACTCACTCAAGATTTTCACATTCGGCCCACGGCCGCAGGATTTCCTTGCCTGCAACGCCCCGATTCGGCCGCTGTACGACCTCGGAATCGAGATCATGGAAAACAGCGAACTCGACCTCTATGACATCTTCAGAAGCGCGGAAGAAAATCCCGAAGTAAAAACTATCGCCCGTGAAATGGAAGAAGAACTCGGAGATCGTAATCCCTATCCCGATTTGCTGAAAAAACTGGCACAGTACGAATGTGCTCTTATGAAATTCTACGAGGAAAACCGCGGGGCGTCCGAATTTGGGATATTCGCCAACAAATGCTGGCCGGCATTTGAAAAATATTTCGGCTTCGTTCCATGCTATGTTAACTCGCGGTTGGCAGGTCGCGGAATTCCGGTTTCATGCGAGGTCGATATCTATGGCGCTCTGAGCGAGTACATGGCCTCGGCGGCGACGGAACTGCCCGCAACCATCCTTGACATCAATAACTCCGTACCATACGACATGATAGAGGACGCGAAGGACATCGTCGGTGACTATAAGCCTACTGACCTTTTTATGGGCTTTATTGCATTAGATCCATTCT
>JABHYP010000341.1 GCA_018656855.1 Candidatus Latescibacterota bacterium
CCCACAGGTCGCGAATCCGATTTTATTGCCTTCAAGGAACAGATTGATGGGGTACGGGAGTCATCTGTCATCGGCAACAGATACTTCTGGCGAGGTGAAATCATGACCCATCACCGGGATGCGTTTTACATTTCTGCCCGCATGTATTCCGACCGGCTGTTCAACACGGACGGCGCCCATAACGGCGAGGGCCTGCTCAGCCATTATCTTTGCGACGGTTGTACCTATATCATGCAAAGAGGCAAAGAATACCATAACATTTTCCCGGTTTGGGACTGGCGGAAAATCCCCGGTACAACTGTCGAGATACAGGCGGCGTTTCCTGAAAAAATCAAGATAAGGGGAACCGGGACATTTGCCGGGGGCGTGTCGGACGGCATGTATGGCGTTGCCTCATTCGACTTAGAGAGAGAGGGCCTTGCTGCGAGAAAATCCTGGTTTTTCTTCGATGATATAGTGGTCTGCCTGGGCAGCGGTATATCCTCTGAGACTGGCAATCCGGTGCTTACGACACTGAATCAGTGTTTCCTGAACGGCGATGTTACTGTTGCAGCGAAAGGATCAATCAGTACTGTCAAAGAGGGCGATCACGCTCTGGACAGCGCCGACTGGATACACCATGACAGGATTGCATACCTCTTGTATGATTCACCGGCTGTAAGGTTGTCGAACAGGTCGGAAACCGGCTCATGGAACAGCATCAGCAGACAAGCCTCCAAAAATTCAATAGAACATACTGTTTTTACCCTCTGGTTGGAACACGGCAATACGCCAAGAAGCGAAACATACGCTTACGGAATCATGCCGGATATTTCGAAAGAAAAAGCCGCATCATACTACGCAAATCCATCTGTAAGCGTTTTGAAAAACAGCCCTGATATCCAGATCGTGGCAGATTCGGAACGGGGAATAACCGGTATTGCATTCCTTAACACGGGGAGCACAGAACTACCGGACGGGACAACAGTCACTGTTGACAGCCCCTGCCTTGCCCTGGTCGCCGAAAAAGCACACGGTTATGATATCAGTATAGCCGATCCTGAAAATCGCCAGACCACTGTTACAGTCAAACTGAAAGTGAAAACAGCTTTTGAGATAGAACTCTTCTTTAAGCTTCCCGGCGGAATCTACGCGGGAAAAACTCTTACACAAAGAGTCGCCGTCAAATAAAAAAAGGCGTCGAAAAATACGCCGCCTGCCTTGCATAAAAGTCTTAGATAACTTTATTGTCAGAACCGCTGGTGGCTGTAATTGCAGGTTGAACGGTAATACTACAATCACATACATCCTGGTTTTTCGCAGCTCTTCGATGCTATTTGCTGAAACAGTGAATTGCTCCGGTATCGGTGCTTACAAAAAGTTTGTCGTTAGCCGCAGCAAGACCATATGCTTTTCCTTCCACTTTTGCTGCCCATATTTTTTCCCCGTCGGATGAATTGAATGCGGCAACTTCTCTATCGCCTCCGGCAAAGAGAATCTCATTGGCTAAAATGAGGGTAAAAGGATAATTACATTTTGAGTTCCACACTTTCTTTTTTGTAGTGCGGTGTGCTGCGGAAAGTGAAGTATCTGTGAGAAGATAATACATATCCCCTGTTGCGATAATGGCATTTCCCAATGGATATTGAGCAATTTGTTCATGTGTATTTGCATCACTTTCAGTTATCCATCCTGTCTTATTACCGGGACCATGAAGGAAACGTGAATCTGGTGTGATGATAGCAAAAACACCGCCGCCGCCGGTTAGCTGACCCAAGAGTTTTCCATTCGAAAGATCATACACTATCGGGGGCACTCTTCCCTGAGTGAGAAAAAGCCTGCCGGAAGATGCAAGCAAAGCGCCCTCAAGCGTCTTATTATCCAGTACAATTTTATAGCAGCCTGGCCCTTCTGGAGAGCCATTATTGAAATCCACAGCACATAGATAGGATTGCTTCCAGGGCAGAAGACTTGCCCCAAAGTATGCTTTTCCGTTCTCCACGATTACGCCTGTTCTGCACGGCCATTGCGATATGAATTTACCATTACTGGGGATGAGCGGTTCATCCGGTGATGGTTTGAATTTCCAGATTAGAGTTCCGTCTTTTGCATTCAGGCAATATGCGAACCCATCATCAGAACTGAAATAGATTTTACCGTCAGCGAATGTTGGAGCAATCCGTACCGGGCCATCAGTAACGTATGCCCATTTTTCTTTACCGTTTTTGGTATTTAGGCAAATCACTGCATCTTCGACTGATGAGCCAAAATACAATGAATTACCGACAACGATTACATGGAAAACAGAATCGTAATTACGCATAGATCGCAAGGGATAAACCTTTGAATATGAATCCCACTTCGCTGGTCCTGACCAGGCAGGCTGCGGTGGATAAGAAGATCTGTATACCCAGCTTTCGTGCAACTTGTGAATGTCAAGTTTTTCCGCTGTTACTCCGCTGTGCCTGTTGTCATGAAGAAAAACAGGCCAGTCCTCTCCTTTTTCATGATTGGAACAGTTGCAAATAATAATAAGGATATAGAGAATTAAAGTTATGGAAACTTTTTTATAAATTATTTCAGATACTGTATTGATAATTCTCATGATAATTGTCCAATTGCTAATCTATTTACTATACCAGAGAACAGAACCTGGTATCACCTGCTCCTCGATGTTCGGCCCATCATATGATACTGTAAGTCCTATTTCATCCCCGGAATTGAAATAGGTTACAGTAATGGGATGTTTACCAGCTTTCAAAGCGATTTTGCCGGATTTTTCTTCAAGTCCATGCAAGCCATCATTGTTCACTATAACATTATCACCGATGTACAGCATAGAACCCGCATCTGATTCCGTGTAGAACGTATATAAACCATCCCTTGGAATCTCAATAAAACCCGTAAAATACAGTACTGGATTTTTATCCTGCTTACGTACTCCGATATCAAATGTTTTCACCGTGCCTGATTCTAACGGCTCAAGTTTGGAAAAATCGGGCATTTTTCGTAATTTTTTCTCATAGTATCGATATACAAGACCTGGAAAAAGATTTTCGGCATTATCAGGCACACGTGGGGTTAACTGCCTGTAAACTGCCATGATTTCCGAGCTTTTTTCAATCCCATCCGGCATATATGCTCTTGTGTGGATTGTTGTTGTCTTATCCAGGAGGATAGGATGGGTGAATACCGAGGAATCTTTTGTTGGATGCGTTCCATCCAATGTATAATGTATTACTGCATTTTCTTGCGGTGAGAACAGTTCAACTTCAGTTGACCCTATAAATTCCCTTTCCGATGGTAATATTTTGGGTGGAAAACATACAATCGGCATAAAAGCTATGGATGTTTCCATCCAGGAACCACAACTGCAGCCACCACCGCTTTCCGGAGATAATAGCATACCATCAGCAGCAATTGTTGTAAGCCAGCAGCCGGGACGTAACCGGTGCCATGTGGTCACATCATTTGCGGCAAAATCCCACATCGCAATTTGTCTATCTTTACCGCGATAAATCAGGGCATCGGTCGTTGCTAAATAGGTGGCGCAGCCTTCGTGAAGTCCCACATTTTTTGTGATAACGGCACCATTTTTCAAGTCATATCCCTGTGGCTCAAGAAAAACTTTACCGTTAACAATAACAGGGTGCTGCATATGGCCGCCGTGGTTATCACTTGTCCAGAGGTGGCTTTGCTGCCATCGTTTCTTGCCATTGCACGCTTCAAATGTATAGAGATCATATGATTTCTTCGAGTCGACCGAAGTTACTAACAGAAGGGTTCCATCACCGTAGACGAGATATATTACAGGTATATCATAAGATAGATGCAGTGGTTTTTCCCATAATTTTTTACCTGTCTCCTGATCCAGGGCTACTAAGAACTGATCCTGCCAGAGTTCTCTGAGAGCAATCTGCCGGGTTTCTGCTGATAAAACTTCCGGATGGCGGCATTCAACAAAATAGACACGGCCATCACCAATGGTAATGGTGGTATTTATAATAACACCTTTTTCGTAAATCCAGACTTTTCTGCCGCTGTTTTTATCGAGTGCGAATATGTTGTCGCTACAGACTTTACCGGTACCGTACCCGACTTGATCCTTATATCCGGCAGTATGTCGGTCATACCAGTTCAACCGGGCCCAGAATCCGGTGTATGAAGAACCTGATTTTAATGCACTCCCCCAAATAGTATCTCCCGACTGCGCCACATACCCCCAGTTATACTCCCAGTCCTTTCTCGGCCCCGGAATAAGTTCGTACGTTTGTACGATGTGTCCTTTTGCTGCATTAATACGCCAGCAGTGGTCACGGATGGCCATAA
>JABHYP010000342.1 GCA_018656855.1 Candidatus Latescibacterota bacterium
GCCTGCGGGATCATCATCCATAGCCGATTTCTTTATAATAAATGAGCTTAATCTGAGGGGTAATAAAACTCTTGCGGTGGAGCTCATCGACCCGAGCGGTCAAAAGGTATTTTCAAAGACCTTCGATGTCAAAATACTTGGAGGCGAAGAGTTCGGACAACTCCTCGTTGAGGGTATGCAACTGCCAGCAATGAATGAACCGGGATATTATACAGTTGATGCCGCTATTAAAACAAAGGATAAGGTCGAGGCTACCGGTTCTGACCGTATATTTGTTGTGGATTACCTTACATCGTCCGGTTTAAAGGGAAAGGGTGCTGTTATTGACACCTCGGGTGTCATAAACGCTTTTCTTAAAGAATCCCGTGGAATTACTCTTCCTGATTATGATCCTTCCAGTACCGACCTGGACTTTATTATAATAGGCAGGCATGAGACTGGACGTTCGGGGAGAAGAAGAGCTAACCCTGAGCTTATGGACATGGTGGTCAATGGAACTACACTCATTGTTCTCGACCAAGCTGACAGTTGGGCACAGAGGATGGATAATCAGTCACTCCGGTATATAAACAGTTTGCGTGGGGGAAGTTCAGGACGTTTTTTTGTCGGGGAAAGTCGCTTTTTAAACGGTCTCCCTCAAGCACAATCCATGAACTGGGAATATCAGGTGTTTTACAGTCGAAGACCGTCGGCATTGAATATCGATTTTCTCGGAACAGAACTGATTGTCGGCTCTGCGTCGCAGGGACGGAAGGAAATAGGAAGCGCTTTAACTCGAATACCGTTCGGAACCGGGCAAATATTCCTGAGCACGCTGGGTATCCTATCGGAGTTGTCTTCAGACAAGCCTCAGTCTGTTGTCGCAAAAAAGCTGTTTCTGAATTTACTTGAATTATCTGAATAATACATAATAGTAGAGACATGTAATTTATTATCTGGCAAAGAGCTAATAATTAAATGTATTAGTACATAGATACCAGTATGAATAATATGTATTCAGCAGTGAGGAGGAGATAAATGAAAAAAGTAATATTATTGTTGAGCCTTTCAATTATTTTTATTTCTTTCCTGCATGCAGCTGAAGAAGAGCCAGGTCGGCCTGAGTATACAATAAAAAAACGCACGGAAAAAATAGTCATTGACGGTGTCCTTGATGATCCGGATTGGGCTGCGGCGGAGTCTGTTGGCGATTTCAAGTTCCCCTGGTACAACTATGAAAAACGCGAGGTAGTTCAGAAAGCCGAACTTGAGCAGACCGAAGTAAAGATGCTATGGGACGACGAATTCCTTTATATATACTATAAATGCGAAGATAAACACATCTGGGCAGACCACTATAATTCCAATTCGCAGACCTACAAAGATGATTGCGTAGAATTTTGCTGGAATCCTAATCCCGGCGCGGGGAATGCCTGGAACATTTTCGAAATCAACTGCATCGGCAACCTCTTGAACATATATAACGATCCTGATAAAAAAGCTCCCAGAGGCAACAGACGCAACCGCACTATCATGGTGCCTCATATAGCTCAGGTAATTAGAGGGACGGTAAATAATGATGAGGATATTGACGAAGGCTGGATTATTGAGATGGCTATCAGGTTCGAAGATTATCCTGAATTGCTTAAAAAAAAGCCCCAAAACGGAACATTGTGGCGTGCAGGTATAAACCGTTGTGGCGGCATGACAAATTGGCAGGACAGTATGTGGGCGCCAGAATGGGGGAAAACAGTTGGCAGCTTTTGGTTATATCCATTTTTCGGGAAACTATATTTCAGCGATGAATCTGTTAAATAGCCTTGTTCAGCTTAAATCAGGTACAGTCATTGCGAGGCATTGCCGAAGCAATCCCTTCTCTTTGATCGCTTCGCTCACTCCGTTCACTCGCAATGACACGCAGCAATTACGTTACAGTATTTATGAAACTGTGTACTAAGGAATATAGCGTAGAATCTTCTTATAATTCAAAACAAACTTTATTTCAACAAGAAAGTGAAGGGGATTAATGAAACGAGCTATAGTTTTAAGTATTACTATGTTGTCTGTCTTTTCTTCTGTTGCTTTTACACAGGATAATGCGCTTTTGTTCTATCTCTCGGGAGATGGTAAAGGCAATGGATTTACAGCAGATTATGCCAATGGACAGGGTGTACCGTCATATCTCAGTGACTATTCGATTATTTCGGATGGCGCTGTGGGAAATGCTTTCAGCGCTCCTCATACCGAAACAAAGCTCATGAGCTATCTTGCTCCCGGGAATATTTACGGTGAGCGAGGTACAATTTCATTTTTCTGGCGTGCAAGAGATCCTCTGACTAAAATGCCTTTCAAGCTTTTTTACGTTTCTTTCTGTGAGCACTCAAGTCTTGATATGACATGGCTCAGGATTGATTACAATGGTGAGAATGGCTTCAATGGTCTCGTTACCGACCTCAATATGGGCCGCGCAAGAGCCAGTTACAAGCCTGTTGCACCGCCTGCGCCGGACAAGTGGAATCACATCGCATTTTCATGGGATGAGAACTATGGAGTCAAGCTTTATGTTAATGGCAAACTTGTTTCCGAAGACAAAAAGAAGATGACTCTTAATGCCGGACTTGGTCTTTTTCAGCCGCATGGAAGATTCTCGACCCCCGGAACAGTAACATCAAACTGCGGACATGTTCGCGGAGGCGATATTGACGAGATTTATATTTACGGCAAGATGCTTTCCGACGAGGAAATACAGCGTCTCGCATCGGGCAAGCCTGCCGGAAATGTTGCGCCTCTCATACGTAACATTTCAGACTCTACATACAAAAACGAATGGTATTTCCGGTATGGTTTTGAAACAGAAATGCCTCATTACCTCAAGGGAACAACTCATTCGGTACGCAAGGTTGAGATTCTGGAAGCTCGCGACCACAAAAAATGGTACTGGCGCGCTAATAACGGACTTCGTGAGTCAACCTGGCCGGATGCTTACAATCGCTCACGTATTCCGGGACGTAAGGATTACTTTGTTGAGCCTGACTGGTATTGTTACTCGACAAGCGGCAAGGAACTGAATATGACCATCCCCGATGAGGAGTGGAATCACGTTGAGATTACCGGGGCCGCTTACGGTGAAGCTGCTTATATGCCTTTCGACAGCGAACATCAGGTTTACAGAGAACAGTCCCTGTTCAAGCGTCCGAAGGGCAGGGAACGCACTTATTATCACTTCAATGATACTTATACAGGTGGTAAAATCCGTTATGTCAATGATGTAATAGAAACTGCAATAGGTGAATTCAATGTTTATAATGTTCAGCATGATATCGAGCCGAAGGGTGTCGCTGCGATGTCATATACAATTGACACTTCTGCCGATGTAACTATCTATCCATGTGTAGAGGCTCTTACTGATTATGTTGTCAAACGTTATCCTTCAGATGAGCGTCAGATGGCTGTAGCGCTTCCCAACGGCGCTCCGCGTAAGCCAAAAACTGAATCTGATACAGCCGGTTTGCCGATGCTTCATGTCTTTATCCCGTATGAGTTTTCAGACGAGGTTACGACAGAGGTAGGCGCTTACGGTGGATTCATGTACTCATGGGAAAATATGCACGGTGGCCTTGATGGTATAGCCGTTGATATTCCTGCGCTTGATCTTGAACCAGTAAGAGACGGTCTTATACCACTTAATATCCAGATTATGGACCCACTCTGGCCGAATCGTTTCATGATGGACTTTTCGTTCTCGGTCAAGCCCGGTGAGGCAAAGACAATCTGGTTTAATCTACGTGACAGAATACTTCCGAAATATAGCTTCTACCTTGTGTTTGCAGGTGGTTCGCCTGATTTCACAGTAGATGCTTTGAACGGAACAAACATAAGACTCATTTTCAAAAAGCGCAAGGATGCCGTTGTCGAACATGAAACTGATCGTTTCGCACAGGGTCGGGAC
>JABHYP010000343.1 GCA_018656855.1 Candidatus Latescibacterota bacterium
CCATAAATCAAAAATAATATAACACCGGAGTAGTACTCCGAGGAATTTTTTCGATTAAATAGGATGTTCATTCACTTTTGTATTTTTGCTTTAAAAAGCAACGATGTAATCACTTCAATAAGCAATCCGTAGACCATCCCCAGTACAATCGTCCATATTAACATACCGGATTTACTAAACTCAGGGTTTTCAGGCGCCATAAGACCGCTGATTGCAAGCGGTATGCTGAATATCATTCCCATGACCAAACCATGTATTGACCAATGTCCTAAAGAAAGACAGCTTATACCGATAGCAAAACCTATAAGAGTACGGCTTGCTATTATCTGAAAAGCCGCCGGGCAAGGGAGCTCACCAGATCCGCTCGATGCAAGTCCAAAACAAACGAAACCGAAAAGAACTCCTGATAAAGTTGCGATGATTATACGTTTTGCTTTTTGCATCATACTCCTCCTGTTTAGTTGGTTAATAATGCAGAACTTTAGATATTACACTTAACGTAGAAATCACCTGCCGGAAATACAGTTGTATTTACTTTCAAGTTTATTAAATTGTTAGGCTTTCACATTGCATCATTAAACTTATCTCTATATTTGGCAACCCCGGAGATTCCTTCCATAACTAATTTATCCAAAATCATTACCATAAAGCATCACCGGGCGAACAAGATATTTCTCGAAATTGAATTTTATGGGGTAATGGGATGGGATTTTTTGAGATTCCCGGAAAATGGCACTGTGAGAAAGGATTGCGATTACGCCGGAGTAACCTTGCTCTTCATGGCTCTCCGCAGCGCTTCGTGTCTTTGGTTCGTTGCGCAATGGGGAGTTTCGCTTACTTTGGGCAGGCAAAGAAATGAATAGAAAAAATGTTATTTTAATGAGCATTTTACATTCGGAATTGTGTAGACGCAAACTACCATATATTTATTCGTCGAAATAATAATAGATAGAGGCTGGTTTTAAATCTGTCTGTATATTTATTTTATCAATTATTTCAGCGGCTTCTGTTACTTCTGCAGGAAAAAATCTAAATTGTTCAGTAATGTAATTTACATCCCTGTTTATAATCTGTAATCTGGCATGAAAATTCTTCACGCCGACCTGAATGGGGAATTATTTCAGAATATTGGAAAGCTCCTCAGCATCTTCTAAGGCATTATTCAGCATTTTCAAAATCATATCCTGATTCATTCCATGCTCTTCCATACATTTATTTACAAGTATATCTAAATCATCTGAATCGTCGCGACCTCTTAAATTTAAAATGAGTTTTGCTGCGGGTTCTAAATGCTCCATTTCATCTTGATCAGCCTGTGTTGATATTGCTTTAACTAAATTTTCAGGCAATCTCCACTCCTCTGCCATTAAACCACCAATTGTAATATGATCATAACCAAGAGTCTCTCTTTCAAAAACCTGTAACAATATTTCTTTTTCAGCGGACCAACGCTCAAAAATATTACGATAATCATTTTGTTTAGCTTTAACAAGTACCGGCAATCCCATATCCTGCAGCAATCCAATTGTAAATGACTCAACCTGAGTAGCGGGATGAAAATGGTGTGCAAGAATACGTGCCATACTTGCACGTTTTGCTGAAGAAAACCAAAATTTATTCATATCAAAAAATGGCATATTAACAGTAGGTAATGATTTTCCAATTGCTTGAGATAAAACAATCGTCTCCAACCTGGAGCGCCCTAAAAGAGTTACGGCATGGTGAAGATTGTTGACTCTGGAAGAAAGGCCAAAAGCTGCGGAATTAACAGTCTTTAAGACTTTAACGTGCAAACCAGGATCCATTTGAAGTTGCCCTGCGACTTCTTTCATTGAGAATTCCGGATCTCTCAGAGCATTAAGTACATTCATCACTACAGCAGGAAAACTAGGCAATTCATATTCGCCAAGTAGTTTTCGCAATTCCTTTCTTGGGTCTTTTTCACGTCGACGAAAAAAATTTAGCATGGAAAACTCTCAATCTGCCCGACGGGCAATTTTATTGTTAAAGATGGAAAGTAAACCACCAAGCATTATGTATCCTGAAATAACCTCTATCATAGCTATTATCTGGGCTGCAAATGTGGCAGGCACTACATCACCATATCCAAGGGTAGTCAGTGTTACCACACTATAGTATAAGGGCGATATAATGGTTGGATAATCTCCGTAATCTATACCAACAAAAGTATAGAGCCCACCAAAGAAAAATGCCAGTAATGTAATACAAATACACCACCTGAGTAAACTTCTTCCACAATCGCTTGTTAGCCACCATAAATAATATAGAATTGCTGATAAGCGGCTTGTCTGCCGGAATTCTTTGATATAATTCTGGTCCATGATAAAACGTCGTAGTAGATAGGCACCTGAAAAATTTACATTACGAACATCTACCCCTATCCACTTTGCCTTCATAAATCCACTTATGCTTCTGAGCCGGGTCTCACGCATATCTGCATTATTGAACGTCGTCCCGGTAACGTCGCATAAGGCCATATCCGCTCCCCGAAGATCAGCATTAGTAAGGTCGGCATCAATTATTTTAGCCTCGCGTATCCTAGAATTTCGTAAACTTACTCCCCGAAGATCAGCTTTTTCAAAATTTGTCATGCTGAGAGTACTTCCCTCAAGATTTGCACGAAAAAGATTTGCCGATTTAAGGCAGGCCATGCCCAATCCAGCCCGACTTGCATTAACTTCTTCCATAAAAGCACCTGTGAGATCAGCGCCGCTTAACTCAGCTGATTTCAAATTGGCATTGATAAGGATTGCCTGTTTTAGTTTTGCCTTAAACAAATTAGTTCCTGATAAATTTGATCCGGTCAGATCTGCTCCTGAAAAGTCTACCCCTGATAAATCCATGCTACTGAGGTCTAAACCAGTAAGGGATATCCCTCTCAGGTCTAAAGGTTTTGAAGTGGCCGGAGTTTTCCCCTCCTTAATATCAATCAAGAGGTTTACCATTTCTTCATTTTGTTTCGGCATATTTTAACCCTTCATAATAAATATTCTTACTATAATTGTTGAACAAATCTATGCAGAAATAAATGATGTAATCAACCTATAGTCAAATCTTTAAAAAAATTTTAATTGTGAAAATGTTTTAGCAGTCCAATTTGTTAATTGAAACCGACATTGGATTCTTTCCATCCGTAGAGATGGATTAAATTCCTCAATAGTTTTAAATCATACTTACTTATTTTGAGTTTTTATTTTTTTAATGCTTTTATCTCACCTAATATTATTTATTGCTTACCATTAAATATACATCATCATAGGCTACATTTCCTAATATTTCATGATAGTGTTTTGAGTTGTAATAATCAATGATTTTACGTTTTGAGCTTGTAACTTGTTCTGCACTGAACTGTAAAAACCATAAAATAAAGATATTCCTGAATGAGCGTTGGTTGTATAACATGCACCTATTCTATTTTTAATCTTAACTATATAGAACAGTAAATTTAAAAAAAAACCTCATATTTAAAAAAATAATTGGATTTTAACATTTATTAAATCATGTGAAAAAAAGCTCTCACTAATAACGTTTTCTAAAAGTTTTTTTTCATTGATGAAAGGCAAGGCCTTACCTGATGGCGAGATAGTACATTTGAGGTTGTTTATGAGTGGTAGAATGGTAGCAGTTAACCATATGAAAAGTAATAATTTCAACGACAAACTGACCACTAATAAAAAGACACTGTCAAATGTGATAATGTTAAACATCGAACTTATGGTCTGATGATTTTATTTAGCTTTCATTTTGAAAAAACTCAAGTTTTTTTCATATTCCACCATAAACTCAGTTATTTCCGTTGTAAGTGATTTTTTATCATTTTCAGTAAATGTTGAACTTTGGATTGCATTATTTAACTCTTTTTCTATTTTTTTTATTTTTTTGAAATTTTTATGAAAAACTATAATTTTACTATTTAAGTTTTCTTTCATGCTTATAAAAGCATTTTGCAATGGTAACAGTTCGTCTCTTTCACGAAGCTTAACATGAACATTTAAATTCCCCTTACCAATTTCATTAGTAATTTTTTCAAATTTATAAAGAGGACCGGCAATTTTGTGAGAGAGATAAAGAACTGTGTAAACCGTGACAGCGGATAGTAATAAAAAAACAATTATTGAAGTTAAGATAATAGATGGTAAAAGAATATCTCGTGTATTTCTAATAGTTATATGAGCAACATTAAGTTTTGTTTCAAGTTCATTGGAAGTAGAATAATAGAGTACTATTCCAGATATAAAACCTCCGATAATTAAGATTAATATAAATCGGATAATTATTTTTAGTTGAAATGTTTTTTTTATAAAATACTGATTACGTTTGCTGATAATCCCGCCCATGATTTATTCTCCTGTATTGTCCTCAATTATTTATGTAAGAGATTTTATGGCTTCCATTCTATGAAGAAGGAATAAACAGAAACTAATAATCTTTTGAAAAAGGGAGAAATAGTTTTTTCTAAACTGAAAGAGTAATTTATTTTTAGGCTATAACTTCAAGGTTTAATGATGAAGTAAAGGTTTATGACAGGACATACATAATTCACCTTCTGCATTATTTCTGCGAAGAAAGAATGTTTTATACTGTTTTTTTCTTTTTAATAAATCATTTAATTTTTGAAAAATGCTTCTTGGAATCCACGAACGGTCTGAAAATCTCGCTATATGAGGATTATGGCATGTCGTACATGCAATCTTCCTTGTTTTTGAGAGTGGCAAGTCTTTTGGAACCGAATAAGAAGTGGTTATTTGTATCGGATGCGTTGCTGCTTTTTGGGGATGGCATTCCAAGCAAACATCAGTGGGAAGGCGGGATGAATCTGCTTTTATGATAATAAATGATGCAGTGTTGCCAGATGTACCAGTTGATAAATAAGTTACATGACATACATTGCATAATTTTTCATTGGTTACAAACGGATGAGATTGAGAATCCTGACCGAAAAGAATCGGAAGATACACTGGAATTAATATTAATAATGCTGTATATAACAAACTCTTTTTCACGTAATTTCTTCTTTTAATAACAGGGATATTACAAATTTTTAAGAAAGTACTTGATGTTTTCAGAATCTTCGATGGTCCGGTGGCTTCTATTAGAGCTTTTTTCAATAATATTTTTTGTCAGCAAAAAAATACTTCTTCCGATATTACATTAAAATTTACAATAATTAATTATAATTGTTTGTATTGAATTAATCAAACAAATAATTGAAATTTCGTAAATAATTAATTATAAGATAACCAGTATTCTCTATTATTTATCTCTACAAACTCTACGTACTCTGAGGCGAAGAATTTTTTCAAATAATTATGGTTAGTCAGATGCTGAGAATATTGCCGTGGGGTTATATTTAAATCAACAAGACAACTTAATAAGCTTATTACACCCATATTTAATTGGCGGAGGGCCGGGGACTCGAACCCCGAAGAGCGTGAACACGGCGGATTTCAAATCCGCTGCCTTACCAATTAGACTAGCCCTCCAGCCAAAGCATAATATGCAAAATATGGACGAAAAAATCAATACGTACATTTATTCTGGCAATCCCCCGTTTTTCCTACCATCGGAATTCAAAAATCAGACTCCAAGAGTAAAAAAACATTAGCGGCTTCACGCTTGGCGATTCCGATAGCTATAGTAGCTCTTGTATCATGAATTACCCTGCTTTTGATATCGATAAGCTCGTTACCTATAAATGAAAATGATGTTTCTTTACTTATAGACAGTTACAATTTTTCTTTTGAAATACTTATGGATACGGGATATACACCGGAAGGAAATAAATAAAATAACAAACGAATATTTCCTTAAACATTGAGATTAAATTGATGTTATTTCTGGATATTCCCGCTTAGCTTCCGAGCGCAGCCTCATAAAAGGAATAAAGCCGGTCAACCTCTTCTGCGGTGCAGGGATCGATCTCGTAATTAGCGGGTTGCCGGAGCAATGTATTTTTGAATATTCCCTGCTTAACAAGAAGATATTTTTCAATTGCCACATACGCATCAAACGATACCGACTGGAGTACTACTATGGACGCCAGCGGGAAATATACCTCGTATGCCCGGGTGCTGTCTCCACTCTCCAGCGCCTTCCATATTTCAACTGTTCCCCTAATAAGATCACTGCCGGGCATGGTACCGCTTATACCTCGATGGTATGAATCTAGGAGAAACAGACCACCGCTGCCCTCAAATATCACTCCCCTGCCATGAAGCGCTTCCTGCAGGGCCGAGAGAGTCGGGCCTATAGGCTGTGCCTCAGGCTTGAAATAGATACGCTCACCCAGTTCATTACTCAGCCTGGCCTGTATATTTACTGAAAGCGAGTGCCCCAGATAACCACTTGCATCCTGGATCACAAGAGGGATGGTGACCACATCTATAATCGCCTTGTAGTACTCGAATATCTTTTGTTCCGGCAGTACGGTTGTAATTGGAGGAATTGCCATCACAGCATCCGCTCCGGCCTGCTCTGCTGCCGCGGCATAACGAGTAGCCTCTTTAACTGTTTCGGCGCCGACCGAGATGGTGACTGTCGAACGTCCATCCGCCATCTCTGGTACCCTGCGGGTTAACTCGAGCCTCTCATCACTGGTCAACCGTACCAACTCGGAAGCAAGAGCGAGAACAACTCCATCACTTCCAGCCTCTATAACGAAGTCGACCTCATTTGCAAGGGTATCGTAATCTATAGTATCATCCTCACGAAAAGGCATATGTAGTACAGGCAGAACACCTGATATTTTAGGTTTAACATTCATAGCGGCAGCTCCGGATTATAAAATGATATGTCGGGATATTTTTAATGAATATGATAAAAAAATCGATTCATAAAAACAATCATAATTATTGAGTTTACAATATTTCCCGAAAATTGGTATTTATATAATCTATTTGTAAATAACTATTGTTTTTCACAGTGTTATCTTTATATGTTTTAATGTATCATATTATCCACATTGTCATTTAATAAAAAGGGTGAATTACATGATTGTCGATATACACACTCATTTCTGGGATTTCAGTGACATAGCATCAAGTGCGATTGCAAACGCTGAAAATGCAGGAGGTGTAAAAGTGCGCTTCAATATTACAAGTGATATGCATCTTGAAGAAACAAAAGCCACTGGTAAATCAGTTGTTTTCGGTCTTCGGGGAAAAGGAATAAACATCCCGAACGACATGGTTAAAGCGCAAGTAGATATTGCTCCAGACCGCCTTATATTCTTTACCAGTGTGAATC
>JABHYP010000344.1 GCA_018656855.1 Candidatus Latescibacterota bacterium
CAGGCGGGGCTATGGGCGTCGCCTTTGCGCCCCAGTTCATACACTCCGATCCCGAGCAGGCCACAATTGACCGTTTTGTAGAGCATATCTGCTATGTGGGAGACCTGGTAGGTATCGACTACGTCGCCATTGGCACCGATTTTGACGGGTTGGGCAGCACAACACCGGTTGTACCGGAGATGTCGCAGCTCGTGCATCTCACCCGCAGTATGCTGGCTCACGGCTTATCGGAGGAGGAGATTAATAAAGTCTGGGGAGGCAATTTCCTGCGGATCTTGCAACAGGCTATTGACCACTGAAACCCAACATGAGGTTAAGAATTATCGGAATTTCTCGTAAAATATGTCTTATTTTCTAACGTCATAGCCCTGAACCAATTGACGGCATGCTTCATTTTCAATGGCAGCATGTATGAGGTCATAATAATATCATTTTCTATTTGATATTATTTTAACGAAAAAGGAACTACATCGCAACTTTGCTGCGATGTAGTTCCTTTAATTTTGTTTATTAGCTATCTATTATTTATTTCACCATAACTTCCCAGTAGCGTGAGCGGCGCGATGTGCCTGCCGTACCTTCCACTTCAAGAGTCACGACATAATAAACACTCGGCTTCTCGTATATATGGATCGGGCTCTGTTCGTCTGATGTTGTACCATCGCCGAAATCCCATTTCCAGCGGGTGATATTTCCAACCGATTCGTCCTTGAACGCTACCATGCGTCTGTCCATGTCAACGACCTTGAAAGACCATTCCGCCTCTATGGCCTTGAGGAATTTTTTATCGGGCGGCATGAGACGGAAGGCACAGAGATACGAGCCGTCGCTCACCATTTTTACATTATGGGCGAGGTTATAGTGACCGTCACGCTTATCACCGTCGAAATCGAGTATAGACCATGAAAGCCCGATAATGCTGTTCTCACTGAGGCTGGATTCGACCGCTTTTTCAGGGCCGTCATACGGAGCGTAATCATAAGGAGTTATCCAGAATTCAAGAACAAGCCTGCCACTTTCACCATGCTTGAAATCATATGAATAGGCATAATTTGAGTAAGGGAAGTAACTGACCCACGGCTGGCATCCCCAAATAAGTACCCAGGCATTGTTCTGTGGAGGTGTATAGATATGGTAGTTCTGGGCGTGCACACCGCTGAAAGCGAAATGGTTTTCAATTCGGTCTTCTATCTGTTTATTATGGATAAACTGACCGCCTGAGAGGTCAGCATCCACTGCTATCTCGAATATGTCGTTTCGGTAGCCTCTCGGATTGAAACGCTCGAAATCCCAGAAATCGTCATATGCCTCGTAAAGGAAATAAAGACGGTTCATGCCTTTAACCCATCCCACTGTAACCTTAATATCCAGGTCTTTGGGATCGGCTTCACCATTGCCATCCTCGGTATCGTTAATCAGGTTTGTTCCGTAACTATAATCCCCGGGAACAATATCCCAATCGTCGGTTTTCCCATCGATACGGGGCATACTGTCGCGCGGAAACTGAAAAATCTTGAATTCCATTTCCGGCCGCGAAAGAGCATATACCTGAAAAGTAGAGACAATGGTAAGCAGGAAAGCTGAAAATAGCATTCGGATTCTCATGTAAGTGCTCCTTCTGCCGGAAACTTTTAAAATAATATTTAAATCATTCGATTGTTTTTGAACAAAGTATCTTATTTTTATATCAGGTAATCAAAGGCCGAGAAATTGAATTGCAATGCCACTCAAGCATATTATCGCACCGGCAATGGCATGTGTATAGCGTTCTATATGTCCCAGATGCAAATTAGTTAATCCGAGTGATAACAGAAGAACAACTGATAACATTGTAATAATTGTTACCGCGCCAAAAACACCTGTTACCAATATCAATCCGAAAATATTACTTTCAGCAGCAGGATACATGAGGATTGGGATTAACGGTTCGCAAGGACCTAAAACAAAGATAACAAATAATATCCAGGGAGTAATATTTTCAGCATTATTTTCGGCATGGACATGCACATGTTTGTTGTTTTGTTCATGAGCATGACCGTGGACATGAATGTCACTTTTATCATGATCATGCCAGTGTCTATGAGGACGGTTCTTTATTGCTTTATTTATTCCCCAGACAAAATATATAAATCCAAATGCAATGAATAACCATCCCGCAATACTGCCACGATAAGTTTCTACCATCTCTAATTTTGAAAGTGTAATACCAAGTGCGACGCCTACGGTTCCCAGCAAAACCGAACTGATTACATGGCCACAGCCGCATAACACGA
>JABHYP010000345.1 GCA_018656855.1 Candidatus Latescibacterota bacterium
CCCACAGCCGGAGGAAATAATACTCAAAGCGAATGTTCCTGCTAACAGGATGGCTGATAATTTCACACCAACTTTTTCTCCGTGCATGTAATTATCTCCGGTAAAAGGAAATATTTATATTTTTATCTGTTTACTCAAATAACAAGAGACTTTCTCTGTAACCATTAAGATAAATTGATTTACAAAATTTTGCAAGAAACTATGGATTTTTCTTTTGATGGGTGATTGAGCAGATGAAAAATATTCGAGAATAGTACCTGATATAACTTGCGCAAAGTTACAAATTTACTATATTAAATAAAAATGCCGTGTATATTCATGAATGTGGAAAAAGAATCGCTTCCAAAATATTTCTAATAGATTGTTCAATAATGGATTACACAATAAATATATTTTTTTAATATCCTTCATAATGTGTGCGTATATTGCAAATAGAGAGGATGAGGCTTGTATTTCTACGATGTGCAGTAAATTATACAAATGATTATTATTAAAGAGGATGCGGTGCCATGAAAACAATACTGATTATTTGTATTGCTACGGTAATTATTTTCTGTATGACATCAAGTACCTTTGCGCAAAATGATTTCGATGTTCAGAAGTACGGCACATTTCTGCAAAACAACGAAAATCTCACGAGTACGGAGTTATTGCCCCGTCATGCAGCAAAGACTACCTATTACAAGGGCAGAGAGAACGAAATCCCGCCAAATGAAGTATCTTATCTTGATTCCGTAACCATAAAATATAATCTCACTGAATCCGAACTTGATCTGTTGAAACAGAATCATTTCGTAGTGACCGAGCGTTTACGCTTTGACTGTTTCGGGCGGGCTCTACACGATATCTACGGCAAGGACCTGCCGGTATTTATCACAACCGATGCAATCCTTCATGCTCTTCATTATTCATATGACCAGATTCTCAAGGATATTGAAATCGGAATCCTTGAACCGAATCTGGATAAATTCTTGGATGCGCTGAGTAATTCCTTGCCGGAACTGGTGAATAAATACGATTCAAACGAACTCATGCATGATGCGCTGTGTGATGTTGATCTTTATGTCACCATGGCAAAATCTCTTTTGGATGACAGGCTGTTATCCCCGCAATATACAAGCCAGGAGACTGTTAGTGCTGTCTGGGAAGCTGTTCAGGCGGAAAAAATGGTCGAAATGCCTCTATTTTCTGAGCGGGACAGGAAACTGGATTTCAGTCAGTTTACTGTGAGAGGACATTATGCGTCCACAGAAACATCGAAGCCGTTGGGACCGTATTTTAAATGCATGATGTGGATTGGGCGCATGAGTTTTCTGCTCACACCGCCGCCTTCGTGGGAGAAAGAGGAAGTACGCAGAATGAATCTCGGCGCCGTATTGCTTAATGAACTGGTTGTAATAAGCGGTGCACAGCCTCTTCTTGACGAAAACGATGATATTATAACGTTTATGGTCGGCGAAAGCGATAACCTGACACCGTCCGAACTTGCTGAGATTATCGTTTCCGAGGATATAACATTGGCCGATGGTCTGCTCGATGATTCAAAATATGCCGCATTTCAGGAAGCTCTTTTAGCATCAGCAGGTTCCGGGCAGAGGATTCTTTCAAACTTTTTCATAATGGACCCCTTTAGTACCACTCCGGACATTTTGCCCGTGTCATACCAACTCATGGGCCAGAGGTTTATCATTGATTCCTATATATTCTCAAATCTGGTTTATGACCGTATCATTCATGATAATAAGAAGATATGGAGACCAATGCCGGATCCTTTGGATGCGATGTTCGTACTCGGTAATGATGACGCATTGCCGTTGTTGAAAGAGCAGTTAGATACCTATAAATATTCCTCGCAGCTTTCGGCTCTCCGGTATCTTACCGATGCCTATGATCCGGATTTCTGGGATTTGTCCCTTTACAACGTCTGGCTGCAAGCTCTGAGATTCTTGAATCCCCCTGAGGATAAAACAGGATTTCCGTTTTTCATGCAGACAACCGCATGGCATCAGGAAAAACTCAATACTCAGCTTGCATCGTGGGCACAGCTTAGGCATGATAATTTACTGTATGCAAAACAGTCGTATACTGGTGGTATAGCTTGTTCATACCCGCATTCGTTTGTTGAACCGTACCCGGAGTTTTACCGTCAGATCGCCGCATTCGCTGAAAAGGCCGAAACATATTTTGCCAAATTTACTAACAACACCTGGGAGATTAACTGTGTAAAAGAATACTTTCCCCGTTTGAAAAACATCGTATTGCAATTGGAGGTTATAGCACAGAAAGAACTGGACAGACTGCCATTAAGTAATGACGAAACTGAATTTTTGAAAAGAATGCTGTTTCAGGAAACCGGCAGCGGTGCGCCGCCTTTTTCAGGATGGTATGCCGAACTTTTTTATTTCATGAAGGATGCTGCCGAAATCGATTACGTTGTCGCGGATGTGCATACTCAGCCGACGGATCAATTCGGGGGAGTTGTCGGGCGGATATTACATGTAGGTGTGGGCAACGTCAATCTCGGTGTGTTCCTAGCCGATTCGCCTTCCGCCGATTACCGCCCTATGGCGTTTGTCGGGCCTGTCATGTCATACTACGAGAAAATCACGGATGATTTTGATCGCCTGACTGATGAGCGGTGGAAATCTCTCGTAGAGTCCGGCGAGCTTCCTGTTCGTCCCGACTGGGTAAATATTTATTGTACTGACAGTGACGGAAATGTCAGGGAAAAAGGAAGAGAGTTGGACGGAGTTATGTACTCGATAACAGGTGTTGAAGATACTGTCAAACCTGAGGAATTACGGATTATCCGCAACTATCCTAATCCGTTCAATCCGGAAACGACAATTGAATTTACTCTTCCGAACGAATCGTTTATTAATCTCTCGATTTACAATATCATGGGTCAGAAAGTACATGAACTGGCGCCTGTAACTCTTTCAGCTGGAACTCATACTGTCCGCTGGGACGGAACAAGTGACAGCGGACAGAGTGTATCTTCGGGAGTATACATTGCACGGATTACTATGGGAGAAAATGTTGCGACAAGGAGCATGATGCTGTTGAAATAAGGAAAACTCCTTACCGTTTATCTTCGCGCCTGTTCCTGATTCCGTATTGTTCTATACTCTGTCATGGGAAGAAGTTTATCTCACCGCCACATCCCGCACTTTAATCCGCCGCGCTGTGCCCGCCGGGCCTTTCACAGTGAGAACGACCACAAAATCGCCGGCTTTTTCGTACCGGTGTATCGGATTCTGCTCGGTGGACGTTGTGCCATCGTCGAACTCCCAGCGCCATGATGTTATATCCCCGTACGACATGTCTTTGAACGCTACAAGCCTCCTGTCCATATCCACTACCTTGAACGACCATTCAGCTTCGATGGGCTTTCGGAACTGCTTTTCGAGAGGCATGAGTCGGAATGCAACCTGACATGAGGCGTTTGAATCCATCCTCGTTTTTTGAGAAAGGTTCCAGAAACCTTCATAAACGGATTTGTTTTCGTCGTAATCGAGTATCGACCACGAAAGCCCTATAATCCTGTTTTCTCCTAGCTTCGATTCCACTGCACGCGCAGGGCCGTCGTACGGAGCATAGTCAAACGG
>JABHYP010000346.1 GCA_018656855.1 Candidatus Latescibacterota bacterium
AACCGCATCATCGCAGGATTGTTCTGCAAGTAGTGATATCATTCGGGAAGCTATCCACAAAAACAAATTGAAAAACAGAAAAGCTCTTATAATTGATACAAGTGTGAGTGTGAACGGATCGTATCGTTTAACATGTGATAACTCGTGGAGCGCTACAGCTTTGAGATCATGATCAGAAAGATTATTGGCAAATCCGGTAGGCATAACAATTACAGGATGAATACTTCCTATAGTCATGGGAGTATCTATAAATGTGTTTTCAACGATGACAAAATCTCTTTTTAGACCTATCAGATTACTTGATATTCTAAAAATACCTACCACACGATTATTTATAACAACGCTACTTTTCATTAACCACCACTTAATACGGAGTCTCCCAAAAATCATAATTACTAAAAATATTGAAACTCCAATGCAATAAAATATCACTGCAATTGCATATGGGTAGGATGTGAATGAAATAACTTTTTTATTTTCTAAAGTATTTTTGGGAATTATTTGTCTTGGGATTATTTCATTTGAATTTTTATGAGTATCAGGTGGTTCAAACACTACATTGTCAGTGTTATTAGATAGAGTACTATTTGTTGATGTGTCAATTGGATTGAGTTTTTCTGGCTGATTTACCTGTGAGTATGATTTAACCTGTTTCTCAGAATATCTGGGAAGTGCGTGTATATGGATTTGCGGGGTTCCTAATGAAGAAATAATCAAGGCTAAAAAAGGAATTACAGGTACGGCAAACACCGCGAAAACTAAAATTAAATGCCGCACAAAAGCCCGTCGCTGGCGAAGAAAAAATAAGACAACAAAGGCGGTAAGCATCACAATTGAAGATTGCCATAACAAAGATACATGAAAACGGAAAACTTCAAAGCCAATGCTGTCAAGCCATGTTAATAATTCTATCATACTCATTTTTGTCTCTTCCTCTCTCGTTCAGTGATAATTTTTTTTACTTCTTTCATCTCATCATCACTGATATCTCGACTGTTAATAAGAGTTGAAACCATATGCGGGATAGAACCACTAAACGCACGATCGAGAAGATCATGAATTATATTTTTTTCTGCATACTCTTTATGAATTATTGCTTTGTACAAAAAACTTCTTCCTCTTTTATTGCGAGTGAGGTGTCCTTTTTTCATAAGAATTGAGAGTATCCTCCTGATACCTCCATCAGTAATGTGACGGTCTTTTTTGGCAAGAGCATTTTGGATATCTTCTGAAGTAGCCTCACTATGATCCCAGATAATCTGCATGAATTCCAACTCGACTTTCGTAAATGTAGATGGTTTGATATTTTGCATAAATTTTATCTCCTATAGATATTTTATCGCGAGCATCTTTGATCGTATTATATATGCAGTATTTATTTTTGTCAAGAAGAAAATGATCAATATTGATCGATTCATGTTTTTTGAGATTGGTAGGAATTGTTAGGAAGTTAAATTTCAGTACATATTGCAGAAATATATTTAATAATACTTATTATCTAACCTTGCAAATTCTTGTCATCATTAATGTTAATTCGTGACATTCATGACACCTGTGACTTTATTGCGGAAAATGATAAATGCAGCAACTATAAGGTATTACAACATGTATCGTTATCACGAGTCACTCAACAACCTGACTTGGCTGATGTGTACTTTTGTAAGAAACGAAAAAGGTTTTCTATGCGTATTATGATCACACATTAAACATTGAAGATGAGGCGAGTATATAACCTCAGGAAAGGAGGTATAATAAAACACTTGCTGTTTGTGAAAAGAACACATTAGTTTTTAACTCAATGTGTCCAGGATGTTTTGATGACATACAACGGGCAAGTAAGTGTAAAAGTTAAATTAAAGGAGCAATACATATGGAACATAAAAGGACATTATCACGGCGGAAAGCTTTTATGAAAATCGGTTCTCTCGGTGCGGTGTGTTCTGCAACAAGCGCGTTTTCTCCGACAGGGGCTGAGGCAAGAGTAAGGAAAGCGACCGCTTTTGCGCTGGTCGGCGACCGCTGGCACAGCTTTGACTATATCCGTACTGCAATGTCACGCACTTTTGTAAAAGAGTCGGGAATATCAATCGACTTTACAAGCGATACATCGCTGCTTACGAAAAAAACGCTGAAAAAATACCGACTTATTATTATGCTCATGGACGGTATGGTATTTCCGGATGGATATGCCTCG
>JABHYP010000024.1 GCA_018656855.1 Candidatus Latescibacterota bacterium
GTCAAGGCTGAGAAAGTCGTTGTGAGCATGGGTGATGTGATGGAGACTGTGACGGATGTACTCAAGAATTACGAAATAAGGTGATATTGAAGAATTGACGGTTAATTGAGCGGGTGAGGCGAGGAAGATGGTGTTTGTGAAATGCAGGATATTACAATTTATTACAAACTCATTAAGTAGAACAAAAGAGATGAATAGTTACACTTCAGAAGGAGACAAGTAAAATGTTTAAAAAAGTTGCTTTTCTTATTTTTGCTTTTTTTGTTCTAGTCTCAGCAAATAATATTGAAGAGGATTCAAAATTTGAGAATCATGTTGTTAATAAAAGTAAAAACAAAATTATCAGCGAAAAATGGCACAGAAAGGGAACACATTATATAGCAAATTATAATGAAAATGGTGATATTGCCAATTTTGTTGTAACAGATAAAAATTTCGCCTTTTTAATAAATATAATTGATGTAGATAACGATAATATCAGTTTAGATGTATCATGTAATAATTTTGAATTTATTATGAATATGGATAATGGAATTATTGTTTCGTATTTAATAGATGGAAAGGAGTATTACCGATTAAACAACTTTAGCAAAGAAGGTGAAATAATTACTGCTAAAGAGAAGACACCATTTGGAACATATAATTACGAGAAAGATTTAAATGAAAAACAATAATGAAAAATATATGAAAATAACAACAAAAGACTACTCAATGTCTCCATTTCTCAAACCAGACGACGAGCTTGAATTCGTACCCGGACAACCTATTCCGAATGGTCGAATCTGTCTTGATACATTTGGAAGTAAAAAACGAGTACGACAAGTGTTCAAAGAAGGCGAATATTACCGACTGAACCCCTTAAACTATATTTGGGTGTTGGGCGTCGAGTACGTGCATGCAGAGAAGACAGAGACGTTTGTGATTACTGAGAAATGTCGGGATTGGGTGAATGAGAGGGCGAAATTGGTTAATACGGTTGAGAGAAAATTAGGTGCATCTGAGATATCTTGAAAGTTAATAAGTATGATGACACGATGAAGATGATAGTAGTGAAATAATTCAATTGAGGAGGTTTAGATATGATAGGCGGAATAGGTTCTATTGAATTATTAGTACTTTTAATTCCAGCTGTTATTGTACTTATCATTGTATTCTATATTTTATCGTTAGTAAATCGGGTAGTAAAAGCTATTGAAAAAATTGCAGATTATATATCAAAGAGTGAACAATCAGAGCCTTAATGTCATTTAAATGGTTCGCAAATCGTTAAGCCTGCTTTTCCTCACATTTATATTATGCATGGTTAATAATTGTGAAAAAACTTGGTCTCTACTCAGCAAAAAATGGTGATACATATTTGTGTCATTTTATTAAAGAAGATAGTTATGCATATGCAATTGGCCCTCTTTCTGCAAATAGTGGTAGTTCTTTTGGTATAAAATTTGATGTATTTGCTGAAACAGAAGAAGAAGCCAAAAAGAAACTTTCTCAGATTATAGATAAATGTGATTATAAGTAAACATTATAAGATATATATACGGACAGGACTGAGTATGTACCGGTGGAGGAAGATGGTGTTGGTGAAGTAGTTGTGTTTAGACTTTATAACCGTTTAACTGTAAATGTCCAGAATGTTATGAAGACATGCACGACTTGTACACATCTTAATTAAGAGTGCACTGCCTCATCACGACAAAAAAAAGCACACGAGCAGTGACTTTTACCAAATAGCAATAAGCTCTGTCGGCCGTTATTAATTATTCGGTGGAAGCGGTCCCTCGATGGAAATAATGGCGTTAATGTAAACATCCTGCCGTTATTGCAGGATTGTGTTGTATAATATGTGTATAGTTGTGTAAAAAATATAATTACAAAATCATAAGGAATTCATATGACAAACACTGTCATTACACCAAATCAAACACTTAACAGCCGCATAGATTCAGTTGACATCATGCGCGGCCTCACTATTCTCGCTATGGTTTTTGTTAATGATCTAGCTGATTTCGCACCTGTGATAAATGTGCCTCAATGGCTGAGGCACATGGAACCCGGGATCGATGGTTTTACTTTTGTGGATATGATCATGCCGGTTTTCATGTTTATTCTTGGAATTTCCATTCCTCTTGCCCTTGGAAAACGCTTAGCACGGAACGAGCCGTTACCGAAAATAGCAGGCCATGTTCTCATTCGTGTTATCTCTCTTATAATCATGGGTCTTATGGATGTCAACAGAGCAATTAATTCCCTGGGCAGGCCCTATGGTGTGATGCAGGATTGGCCGCACGGTCTCTGGAAATTCCTTGCCTGGACATTTATTTTTATTGTGTGGCTCGATATTCCGTTAAAATCAAAGATGGCGGTAAAAGGTAATAAAATTGCCAAAATCGCAGGCCTCGTGGGACTTGTCTGGCTGGCAATGGTATTCAGGACGACGGATGGTGGTACGTTAACGACACGCTGGTGGGGAACCTTGGGACAACTTGGCTGGGCATACCTCTTCGCCTCGCTCACATGGTTTGTATTCCGAAATAATCGACTGGGGATCATCGGTGTTTTCGTTTTGCTGCATAGCAATTTTTTAGGAATGTCAAACGGTCTTTTTCAGGGAGTATGGATCGTTTCCGTGATTGGGAAAGCCGCCATTGGCACCTATTCCGCTAACGCCATCGCGGGACTCTTTATCGGTACCCTGCTTGTGGATAATTCCAGCCCTCAGGAGAAGATTCGCAGTGCGCTGGGGCTGTCGCTCTTTGCCTTTATCGCCGCTATGCTCCTTAGGCCGGTAAGCGGAATCCATAGTCCTGCCACGGGTTGGTCACTTTGTGCAACGAGCTGTGGCTCAGCATTATGGACAGTGCTCTATTGGTGCGTTGATGTTCGAGGATGGAAAACAGGTCTGGGCCATATATGCACAGTTGGTAAAAACTCACTTCTCATATACCAGCTTTCACGTTATTTTATATTTTTATACTGGCTCGCCGGTCTGACATTCTATGAGACTCTGGGAGAAAATTTCGCCACTGGTATTACACGGGCAATTGCCTACACAATATTTCTCGGTACAATAACCGTTATTGCAACAAAAAAACGTATTCTTTTGCGTGTATAATTGAAAAAAGGAGATACTATTATGTTATCCAGTAACAAAAAACAGGGTCTTAACTAGTCTAGAGCCTTTATCAATTAGGGGATTGTTATGCTAAGTGAAAAAGAATTTACCCATTGTACCAAATGTGGGACTGTTTGGACCAGGATAATTGATTTTCTTTCTGACACCTCAACATCATTTGTGGCTTATCATACAGATTTTGAGTATTTAGAGCATGGCAACTTCGTATTTAAGCATGACACTTGCGGTTCAAACATTGAGCTTCAGGTTGTCAATTTTAAAGACCTATATGATGGGCCAATTTACCCGGAGAGAAAAACAGGAACAGAAAACTGCCCTGAGTACTGCCTTAATTCATCCGAATTACGTCCTTGCCCTGAGGAATGTGAGTGTGCTTATGTAAGGGAGATAATACAGCCTCTAATCCATTTTATTGAGTATTTAAGAATTCTTGTTAAAATTTAAGTATAATCATTGTCCTGCTCCCCAAAGTTTGATCGGTTGCTATGTTAGGATTTGGCGAGAAATCCCGACAAAGAAAAAGGGCACACACCTGAATCAAATATATATACGGACAGGACTGAGTATGTGCCGCTGGAGGTAACGGCGACATGTGAACCGCAGAACGTTAGGCGGTAGATGAAGCCTATAAAATTATAAAAGGTGAAGAGATGGATAAAATTTATAATGGCAAAAAGACTGCAAAATTAGGTACTAAAAAGAGACCCGCTGTTGTTAATGTTCAAACCGAAAAAAGAATGAAAGAAGTAGTATTAAAATTTGAAGAAAACGATTGGAAATACACAATTGAATTAGAACCGGATAAACCAGAGGATATTGCCGATTTAGAAATATTATTAAATCCGCCAATAACTAAGATAGCCGAAAAGAAAGTTAGACGCAATGAGCCCTGCCCGTGTGGAAGCGGGAAAAAGTATAAAAAATGCTGTGGTAAATAAAGCTGTTTATACTTTTCAAAAGACTGGAATTAAAAGGAGCCTTTTGCCGAACATCATAACTACCGGATAAACGCGATTAACTTGGTGTTAAAGATTAAATACA
>JABHYP010000347.1 GCA_018656855.1 Candidatus Latescibacterota bacterium
ATTCAAGCGCAACTCGCCTTCCTCTGGGGAATTACTGAAAGTCGGCATTCTCACAACGACAGGCGGACATATTAAAAGCATATGGGGTCCGCTGATTAATCCCGTAGGCGATAAAACACGGGTCACCGGCATGGTCATGACCCACGCATGGGACATCGACGGTGAAAGCCTCGACTCATTCTGTAAAACATACGGCGTTGAAAAAGTCGCCCGTTATGACGACATGGTCGGGAAAGTCGACGCTGTCATTATGGCCGATTTCCAGTCGCTTTCCTGGAACCAGGATCTCGTGAGGCCGTATCTCGAAGCGGGTGTGCCGATATTCATCAATCGTCCGTTCGCATCCAGTCTCAAAAACGCGCGCGACATGATTGAAGCTGCCCGCCTTAATAACACACCCATAATGTGCGGCTCCTCGCTGGAATATGTGCAAGCGGTCGATTCTGTTCGAAAGAACATAGCGGAGCTCGGAGAACTGACAGGATATGTCGCCGACAACGCCATGAGCGATTATGCGACTCACGGAGTACATGGAATCTATTTCGTGTATGCCTGTGTCGGCGGTGGTGTGAAAACTGTATCCTATCAGGCTGAGGACTGGACGAGGCCCAATGGAGTAATGACTTTCCGTTACGCCGGCCGTGACGGCGGCGCTGATTTCTGGGGAGTACTGCAGCAGGCATACCGGTCGGGAAGCGCCTGGATCAAGGTCTGCGGCAGGGGAAATACGAAACGTACCGACAACTACTTAAACGACGTTTCCTTCGAACGCCAGATGGACTGGCCTCGCGAGGGCCGCGGGCCGGTAACCGACAGCGCAATCTGGCTTCCGATGATCCACGCGATGCAGCGGATGTTCGAAACCGGAGAAATGCCGGAACCGTATGAGAGTATTTATGAGAAAACGCAGATGTTCATCGGAGGTTTTTACTCGCTTCTGGAAAAGAACGGCTCACCTGTCAGACTGGATGATATTCCCCTCGACTGGGAATGCCCCGGCGACAGGAGTCCAATGAATCCGTCGCGTTTTCCAGAGAGATATTTTGATTAGTTATTTGAATGTAAGATAAAGTATGTATGCCAAAATTTATTGATCTATGAAGTTCTGATGCATATCCACTTATATAGTATAAAAGAAGGATTACCTGTCCGAAATATAAACTTTAAAATGAAATCATAACTATCCGGTATCTTGCGGAGGTGAAAAAATGAAAATACTTGCGGTTTCCGGCAGTCCGAGAAAAGATGGCAATACGGAAAGACTTCTTAAGACTGCTCTGGATATTATTGAAAGCCACGGGATTCAAACAGAGTTTTTCTCTCTTAGGGAGAAATCTATTCTTACCTGTAATGCCTGCATGGGTTGTGAGAAAGGACCTCGCTGCATTCTCGATGATGATTTTGATCCGATTTTTAATGCCATGGTTGAGTCCGATGGATTCATCATTGGCTCGCCTGTTTATTTCGGTTCAGCAACCGGAGAGGTGACCGCATTCCTTGACAGAGCAGGATATGTCGCACGGAAAAACGGAAATCTCTTCAGCCGAAAGATTGGCGGCCCTGTTGTCGTCGCTCGCCGTGCCGGACAGAATTTTACCGTTGCACAACTGTTAATGTGGTTCATGATTAACGGCATGGTTGTTCCGGGCAGCAGCTACTGGAACATGGCGATAGGAAAACAGAAAGGAGATGTTGTTGAGGACGAGGAAGGAATAAAAACCATCAAAGATTTTGCGGAAAACCTCGCATGGCTCTGTAAATTAATTAAAGGAAAACAGGGATAATGAATTGAAATTGTGAATTAAGGGATAAATCAGCCAGGCTGTTAATAAACCCGGATTACTCACATAATAACTCAATCAAAAAGGGGGAAGAATAATGAAAATCCGCGCGATTTGCTTTCTGATCTTTTGGGGATTAACCTGCTGGATATCCATTGTATATGGCGCTGAAGGCACTTATACGAAGATTTTTGGCGGCAGCGATAAATGGGACTCTTGTCTCTACGACCATAACATCGATGTGGATACGGAGCCCGGGAACGCACTCCTCATCAAAACCGAACTCATCTCTGACGAGATGGGTAATATCACCGATGCAACCCGCGAAAATGTCAGCGGCGCCATTCGCGCAAAGAAGGAACTCATTGTCCCGGACCCTTCCGCCAGTGAAGCTGCACTTATTATCTACACCGGCTACGCTCCCAAAGGCCCTTTTAATATCGAAATTAACGGCATTAAAAATACAGTTACTTTCGACCAGAAGAGAATGCTCACCGGCGGCTGGACAAGGGCGGATATTGATCCCGGTCAGTTAAAAAAGGGTCTCAACACTTTTGTCATTTATCCGGCAGAAGGGAATTCAATACAACTTCACATTGACAATTGCCGTAACCCAAACCGCTCGGCAAAAAGTATTGATGCCGGAAAAACATGGGATTACAACCACATCGGAGAGCAGGGATTTTGCGACGGGGAATATCTTATCAGGCTCAGACTTTCTCATTACCCATCACAGGGAGAGGTGCTTTCCGATTATATCTGCACAGGCGACCTTATTACGGATGAACCTGTTAAACCGGTTTTAAAACTCAATACTATCCAGATTAAAGCAGCCTTGGCATTACTGCGCGGAACAGATATAACTCTGTATCTCAGGGGCGGTTCCACACCGGCTTATGACCCCGATACCTGGGACATCTGGAAACCTGCAAAAATATACCGTAACAAAGATCAAAGACAGCATGATTGGCAATTTTTCCAGTGGAGGGCTGTTCTTTCAACGAAAAGCGGATTTAAAACACCTTCTCTCAGAGGAATAACCGTAACAGCAACGATTGATGTAACTGAAAGCGCCGGAAAACAAATCTCAGCCGATGTTTCAAAAAACAGGAAAATCATTCGCGGATATTATAATTACGCCTACCAACCGTATGAAGATAACCGCCTCAAGCATCTCAGAGAATATTTCCGTCTCGATGAAGTTGTCGGAGGCTGTTCGAGCGAATTCGAAAAGTTCGAGGTCCTCGCAACCTGGCTGAGAGGTCAGTGGCGGGATGGATGGTACCCGGGACGAACAGATGGACTCAAAACACCTTGGGACGCCTGGATTGCATTGAACCTGAACTCTGATTTCAAGGCTTCCGGCATGTGCACTATTTATGCGAACACGTTCTTTCAATGCGCTCTTGCAGTCGGATTAAACGCACGCGGAAATGTGCTCGATCATCATTTTGTTTCGGAGATCTGGTCTAACGAGCATGAGAAATGGATTCTCTTCGATATCGGTTTCAACAACCACTCTTTGAGAACCGTACACATGGAACTGGATAATGTCTCCTTGAGTTCCGTGGAAATCCTTCAGGCGGTCAACAGCGGGAAAATCAGCCGGATTATGCTCATGACTCCCCCCCTCTGGAGAAAAACATGGCGGGGCGACCAAGCTAAAGAGGCTGTCCTTACTACTCCCAACAACTGGAAACCCCGTGTCGGCATCCCCACACGCAACAACTATCTTGAGAGCTGGCTTCCCGGAGAGCTTCAGCACGGTTTCGGCCAGTATAGTTATGACGGTTATCTGTGGTGGAAAAAGACCATTATCCCGGAGGATGAAGAATACACCTGGCACACATCGCATTACCGTGACATGTACTGGACAATCAACCAGGCGCAGGTCTTTCTTTCTCAGACAGGGAATCCGGGCGAACTGAAAGTTAAACTGGATACGGTCACACCGAATCTCGATAAAATTATGCTGAGAACGGATGGCGGCGAATGGAAGGAAACACCTCAAGAATTCATATTAAAACTGAAAAACGGCAATAACCGCATCGAGGTTAAACCAGTCAACAAATGGGGTCTTGACGGCATCACGAGCGAAGTGACGATACAATATTGATACAGTCCACATTATTTATTAATACGTTTATCGAGTTAGCTCAGCAAAGCTCTCAAAATCCCCCGAAGGGGGACTTATTCTTGCAGTTTTCAAATATTTTTTGCCCCCCATGGGGGTTTGGGGGGCTGTATCTAATACAAATTATTGTATGCTGTTTTAACTTGATAAGCGTTTTTGTTAATATTATCAATACGCAAATTTTTCCTGATCCTCAAGCTGTACGAGTTCAACCTTCTTTCCTGCAAGCGGCAAATTATCGCGAACATGCTCTTCTGTAATCATCTCGCAGTTCACACAAGAAATGTGCGGGTTTTGAAGCACCCAGAGATACGCTTTCATGGGTGTCTTCATTCGGCCGGGAATCATGTGATTGAGTTTCTTGAGACGGCTCGGCGGTATCCAGATCTTCGGCTTCCGCCCTGGATAAACCGGACGCGCCGCTTTCATGGCGATGACGCCAACATTGTTTTCATACGCCTCCCGCACGGGGACTGCGCAAAAATCAGCGTTTATCACATTGTATGCAATCATCACCGCATCGTAGAATCCGGTCTTCACCGCCGCTGACAGTATCCCGCCGGAATCGTTGTGGGCAGAAAGTCCAAATGCACGAATTTTGCCGTCCCGCTTGAGTTTTTCGAGCGCCTCGTGCATCTCGGGGATTATCACCTCTTCCGGTGAGTTCGTGCCATGCGGACACATAAAGAGGTCGAGGTAGTCTGTCCTGAGACGTTTGAGGCTATCCTCTGCCGATTGGATGACTCTGTTGTAATATTCCTCTCTCCTGTCGATGCGGTCACCGTAATATTGTTCCATCACATTGCTGAAATAGGCTTTCTGTAACTCAGTGTGCTGCCAGGTGCCGTACCTCCCCATACACCTTGAATTCTTGATACCACGGCGGGCGATGAGCTCTTCACCCTCTTTCGAAATCCGTTCCTGCTCGGCCGGGGAGAGGCTTTGATACAGTTTCCAGTAGAAATTGTTGCGGTTGCTGTCGAAGATGCTCACTTTTGAGTTGACAAACACTTTCGCACGTATCGAAGACCGCTTGAGGAGTTCGCCGTAACCCTGCTCGCTTTTGCCGCCGCCGTAAACAGGAGAGGTGTCGAAGTAATTCAGACCCATCTCAACCGCCATTTCCACGTGCCTGTTATTATCTGGAGCAATAGTGTTTCCACCCATAACTATTTCCGATACCATGTAGCCTGTTCGTCCCAGACGACGGTAGGCCATTTCCGGCTGGCGGTTTCTCCATTCGACAGGGCGGTCGGTGTCCTTAGAGACCGCCGCTTCGGTTTTTTGGGGTGCTGCCGCGCCAGATAGCGTCAGTCCTGCAGCGGCTGTGCAACCGGCTTTTATTACGGCCCGTCGCGATATATGTTCATTCATTGCCATCTCCTTCAACCCTTATGGTGTAATTACGAGAAAGTTCCATTGGAATAATAGTGCGTTCGTTTTTCATGATTGATACCGTTTCCCGGTAATGTGAAAAATACTTATTCTATTTCAGCAGCCTCGCCGTACTTTTTCAACATATATCTGATTTTTCGTTCGGATATCCCGAGTACACGTGCTGCCGCGCTCTTGTTGCCTGCGTTTTCTCTCAAAGCTTTCCATAGAGTGGTTTTCTCGAGTTCGGCAACCTGTTCATCCAGCCCGAGTCCGGTATCCGTTTTTTCATCCCCGGTTGATATGTGAATCGGCAAATCTCTCGCGGTGATTGTGTCACTGCGTGAGAGTACAACTGCTTGTTCAATGATATTCCCAAGCTCACGGGCATTTCCCGGGAAAGTGTATTTCACCAGGCTGTCCAGCGCCTCTGGTGTTATTGCTTGTATTGGTTTTGCATGCTCACGAGCGTACTGCCGGATAAAATGTTCAATAAGTATAGGTATATCCGACTTCCGTTTTTTCAGCGGCGGTATTTCTATACTCACTACATTCAACCGGTAGAAGAGGTCCTGCCGGAATACATTTTTTTTAATTTCTTCTTCAAGGTCACGGTTTGTTGCGGTAATTATCCGGACATCCACATGAATAGTTTCGTTCCCGCCTACCCGTTCGAAAGCACGTTCCTGCAATACGCGGAGGAGCTTAGTCTGGATATTGATCGGCACTTCCCCGATCTCATCGAGAAACAACGTGCCGCCATCAGCCTGCTCAAATTTTCCGATACGGCGCTGGTCTGCTCCTGTAAATGCACCTTTTTCATGGCCAAAAAATTCACTCTCAATAAGATTTTCCGATATTGCGGAACAGTTTACTGCAACAAACGGCTTGTTTTTTCTTTTACTCACCTCATGAATCGCACGGGCAATAAGTTCTTTGCCGGTACCGCTTTCGCCTGTTACAAGAACGGTGGCGCTGCTCTCTGCTGCGCGTGCCGCTTTGCTCATAACCTCTTCCATTGCCTCGGAAACGTATACTATACCCGGGAAACGCGGGGCTTTGCGAATCTGTTCCTTTAATTGTTCGTTTTCTTTTATGAGATGACGTTTATCGATTATCCTGGAGAGGATTATATCCAGTTCTTCGAGATTTATCGGTTTTGTTAAATAGTCCTCAACGCCATTCTTCATGGCTTGCACCGCATCATCTACACTCCCGAAAGCTGTTAGTATCATGACCGATATGTTTGGGTGATCTCTCCTCACCTTTCCTGCAAGCTCTATTCCGCTCATTTCCGGCATTTTTTGATCGGTAATCATTATGTCAATTGTGTGTTTGCCGATCACGATCAGCGCATCAGGACCGGAAGACGCCGAAAAAACGGTAAATCCCTTTTTTTTCAGGTGCCCCCCGAGAAGTTCACGCTGAATTTCTTCGTCATCAACGATGAGTATATGAGCGCTCATTTTTTTCTCCGTTTTTATGCAAAAAGATGCTGAACATCGCACCGCTGTTTTTGACGTTTTCAGCTTTTATCCTACCTTTATGTGCGGTTATGATCCTATGAACTTCACTAAGACCCAGGCCATGTCCTTTATCTTTGGTAGTGAAATATGGATCGAAAATTTTAGGGAGCACATCCTCAGGAATACCCGCGCCCGAATCGGTTATTGTGAATAAAATACCGTCAGATTTTTTCTCAATGCGAAGCGAAACGGTGCCATCTTCCCCTACAGCCTCGATGGCATTGAGTACTATATTCAATATGGCCTGTTTTAACTGGTCTGCATCACATCGGCACTTTATGTCGTGATCAAAAGATGTGGTGATCAATATATTATCTTTTTTTGCTCTTTCGCCGACAACATTCAATACATCGGAAATAATATCTTCTAACCGAACAGGCGTCAATTTCAGTTTCGGGGGGCGTGCATACCTTAGAAAGTTTTCAACGATCGAGCTTATTCTGGATATTTCAGTCCCTATCGTAGACAGAAAGTTCTTGTATGTTTTTTCATCTTCAACAACAGCAAATTCGGATTTGAGGCGCTGCGCTATGATACTGACAGAATTCAGAGGATTCCGGATCTCATGCGCAACTCCCGCCGCAAGCCTTCCCATGGAAGAGAGTCGCTCGATTCGGCGGGATTCTTCCTCCATGCTCTGAACTTCGAGAAGGATTCTGTCATGTTCAGCATTAAGGATCATATAATTCTGTTTGAGGATAATATACCCGATCAAAAACGCACCGGAAATAACCGCTGCAATGAACAGCACAATAAACTGCCTTAGAGCGCGATGCCTGATTGCATCAATCGGAGCGGTGGAAAGGCCAATCCGTAAAAGGCCGAGATTGAAATCGTCAACGATAAGCGGACGAATAACTTCGAGTGTTTCATCACCAACTCCGCCAATGATGCGTGAGCTCCGGCCGCTTTTCTCTGCTTTTAACAGAAAAGGATCATCGTAAATCCGCGCCATTTCAGTAACACCTGACGAGGCGGCTATAATACCAAGCGTGTCCTGAAGAGTTATGTAACGGATTCCTTTCTGTGAACCGAGTTTTTTTAAAAGTGTCCCGAGTCCGACAGCTTTTCGGAACATAAGCATCTTTTCAGAATCGGTATTCACAACGACAGCCCCGCCGTTCTGGCGTTTGATCACTACACCGTACCGCTTGCCGCTGGAATAATCATTATCCATGAAACCGATTACTTCTTCGTCTGATTCTCCCGAAAGCACGGATTCAACTTCAGGCCTGTGACCTTTTAAAAGACCGGTGTGATACTGTTGTGACATACCGCCCCGCGAGAGTGATGACCCGTTCTTGTCGAGAACATTGATCATATGCAGATCGTTTTCAATAGCGATGTGGTTTAGAGTTTCAGAAGAAGGTAAAGATCCATGGTTTAATCATTCCATTCAAAAAAACCAGGTAACAAGAGCAAATAATATGATGTTAGCATCTGGCACTG
>JABHYP010000348.1 GCA_018656855.1 Candidatus Latescibacterota bacterium
AAAACCTCTTTCGGCCAAAGTTATACGAACCTTCGACTTGAAATATATCGGTGAGTCGAAAAGAAGAATATATAGCAGCCTGCATCGGGATAAGCTTTCGTTTGGCGTCCTCAGAGTCGTGGGAGCGGAATGATTGTATACGAATATCAGTTCCGATGTTAAGTCTTTCGTTGAAAATGTTATTTGTTTTTAAATCGCGCTCGTACAGTCCCCCAAGACCAATTTTTTCTGGTTTAAATAAGCCTGTATGACGGAATGAACTTAAGCCTCGGGAATTTCTAAGCCCTCCGCCCTGTGTGTTTATATGGCAATTGATACATTTTAATCCCTTTAAATTTGCAAATTGAGGTAAAGAATGAGCAGAGCTTGCTGCCAGCATAGCAACAAGAAGAAGGTAATATATAATTATCTTAAATGAGTTTAAAAATTCTCGTAGTGAATTGATTCGACCAAGCGAAATTTCCAAGCGGCTGGTGACAATAACCATTACATATCTTTCTATAATCTTTAAGGGAAACAGCTAGAAACTTAGAATTCATATTAATGCACCACACGTATATATTTAACATAATTAACTTTGTAAAAAAAAACTAATAAATCAAGTTATTTTTGTCGTTTACTGTTCACTATAACAAATAAAACAAAGCATTTTCGCCGTATTATGTGGATACTAATATTGTTTACTATCTGGCAGGTAAAATTCAATTTTCTTGAGTACTATAAAGAACCTGCTTGTAGCCATGAATACTTTTTTTATAAGAACATCTTCACTGGTATAAAACTTTTCTAATAATATCATAACCTGATTGATATTTATTTCTTCCAATAATATTCTTGACATTATTAAGAGAAACGTTATAGTATATCCTTTTATAAATATTTATCTTTTATGTATAAATAAAAAAATCTCGCGCACATCACGTAATGATGCGACGCTGTAACATTATTAATGACCTTGTGTCTATTTCCTTGAAGGAGGCTTTACGTGTCTGAAAACAAAACTCGCCGGGGTTTCTTGGGCTCGCTGGCTGCAACAGGCTTGACTGCTGGTGTCGGGGCAGGCGCCGCTTATGCTAAAGTTGATGCGCCAATTCGAACTTCCAATCTAAGCTCTGTAGGAAATGAATATGTCGATCCGCGTAAAGTTTTAATGTATGAATGCACACGCAAGGAAATACGCGAACGATACGCTTCGGGGAAACTCAAGGCGGCCATCATTCCGACCGGTTCCACTGAACAGCATAATGAACACCTTGCTATAGTCATGGATATTGCAGGATCACTTCTTATGTCGCAGCAGGCGGCGTTAAAACTCTGGCCGCAGGTTATAGTCACCACTCCCCTGCCCCTCGGAATTTGCCCGTACTGGATGAAACGACAGGGAACTATTACTTTACGTGAAGAAACTTTTATTAACGTAGTTTACGACATATGCTGTAGTGTTAAAACCCACGGTATAGATACTATTCTCATCATGAACGGGCATGGCGGCAACGGAAAGGCATTGAAAGAAAATGCACCGAAATTCGCCTCGAAACTCGGCATTAACATTGAAGCGTGTTCATACTGGGAAAGCATCTCGGAAGAACAGAAGAAAGAATTTACCGAAACCGGAATAGTTGCGGGACATGCAGATGAATTTGAAACCTCAATTGCCCTTGCAGCTTACCCTGAAAGAGTGCATCGTACAACATACGAAGGAACCGAACCGTACCAGTGGAATGTTGACCAGGAAGATCTTGACAGGATCGGTTATTATCTTGCCGACTGGGATACTCCGGAATGGGACAGGCAGAGTTTCGAGGATTCAAAACTCGCAACAGCAGAAAAAGGTGAGAAAATCATTGCCCATGCTGTTAACTGGATTGCTGAAAAGCTGCAGGGCATGATAGGGTAAGCAAATATATATCCTGCTCCACATATGGGGTTTAATGGAATATCGGATACAATGGCCGATGGAGAGCCATTAATGAACAGTGATAACCAACTTTTAGCGAAATGAGTAAACAACATGAGAAGATTGATTAGTTTTTCAATTGCAGTTCTATTGATCTTAATTTCAGGATATAAAGTATCTGCACAGCAAAAGGTAAATCCCTCTGTTCTTCTCAAAGG
The DNA here is from genome assembly GCA_018656855.1 of Candidatus Latescibacterota bacterium. Lineage (GTDB taxonomy): Bacteria > Latescibacterota > Latescibacteria > Latescibacterales > Latescibacteraceae > JABHYP01. The sequence goes on from JABHYP010000348.1 coordinate 2,116, forward strand.
CGGCCACGTCATCGATCCAGCGAATTCCATTAACGGCAAAATGGATATTCTCGTAAAAGAAGGAATAATAGCACGTGTCGCTGAATCTATAGCGACATCTGAAGCCGAAAAAGTAGTTGATGTTTCAAAATACTACATTACGCCAGGTTTAATCGACCTTCACACTCATGTTTTCCCCCCTAAGATAGGCGTAATTGCTCGAGATCACAGTTTTACTTCTGGTGTCACGACTCTTGTCGATGCGGGATCATCCGGAGCCTACACTTTTAAAGAATTTAAAGAGGTCATCGATAATACTCCGGCCAGGGTGTTGGCTTTTCTCAATATTGTTGCGCAGGGAATGGATAATAAATATGAAAATGACCACACTGCTTTTAAGGTAAAAGCTGCGGTCGAAACCGCTCGTAAATATCCGGAAATCATTGTCGGTTTTAAAACCGCTCATTATCGCAATACGGGGTTTGATGATTTACATCGCCCCTGGACAATTGCCGATAGCGTCCTTGCGGCAGGTAACATTGCTAACTTACCGATAATGTATGATTTACATCCGGCATCCGGTTCGGGTCGTTATTCTGACCGTTCATTCCGCGATCTCGTATTAAAACAATTAAGACCGGGTGACATTTACACTCATTGTTTTGCCTATCAATTTCTGATAGTCTTAGAAAATGGCAAGGTAAATCCCGATGCAATAGAAGCTCATAAACGTGGCGTTTATTTTGATGTAGGCCATGGCTCCGGCGCGTTTACTTTCAGAAAAGCGGTTCCAGCGATCAAACAGGGATTTTTGCCCGACGCTATCAGCACAGATCTACACCAGGGCAGTGCCAACGGTTCTGCGTTGCATATGCCCAATACCATGTCGAAATTCCTGTGCATGGGAGTATCGCTCGAGGATGTCGTCAGGCTGTCTACTTCTGCACCGGCTCAA
>JABHYP010000349.1 GCA_018656855.1 Candidatus Latescibacterota bacterium
CACCTTGCCACCGAGATGCTCATGACCCATCAGGTCGACAAGTGCATTATAGGAACCCATCGGCCTGCCCTTTAATTTCCAGCTCTGGAAATAGAATGGAGTGATAAAACCGTGAAGGCCCCGGTTTGCCTCATCGGTGCCGTTGGGAGTCCATCCGGATGATCTTTCGCTCACATTCGCGGGGCGGTAGAGCGAACCTAAGAAGTTTTTCGCGCAGAGCGTGACACCGGCGAGGTTATGTCCTTTTAATATCCCGATATTGATCTGGTATTTCGATTCAACCACACAAGTGGGCAGGTACGTGGTATTGTAATCCTGCATCGTTGTGTCAGCGAAACAAACAGGATGTGCAGTTTCATAATCTGCGGCAATTCTATCAGGCCCTATCCTGTTGGGGCTAACCACAAATCGCACATTCTGGTAATCATGCCCGGGATTGCTCCTGATACGTTCAATAACTGGATCACCAATACCCCTCGATGCATCATAAATTGTGATGTCGGTTCCTGCGACTCCAACCTCATCGATAAATTGTTTGATTACCGAATTTATAACTTGTGGGGAGGTGTTATACGTGTTTTCACTCCACACGCCGCTGTTTGAATTATTCATATTGACCTTAATGGCGATTTTTTCATCCTTTTGGTATCCAACATCATCATAACCATGGTTGACATTGTAATACCTGAATACAGCATTCCATGCCGCTCCAACGGTAGTTTCACCGGTCAATTGCAACATGGTTTCAGACATCATCCGGTCAACTACTTTTGGATTGGTATTCTGATCGTCCCACCAGTTACCGTTCATATCGCTGTTTGTTACATCGGGATCATGTGCCCAGACAACACGGCCGGGATGAATGCCGCGACCAATGCCGATCGGCTGGTTTGCTGCTTCTGGAATGAAAGGTGCGTCCTGGGCGTAATTTGGACTCGTTTCAACATACGCGATCACGCCATAGAAAGCGACTGCCGCGAAAAAGAACAAAAAGGCTGCGGTCCACTTAGCCGTTTTCAATCGCTTTTTAGCTAATTTATAGGTGAATACCGAAGGTACTAAGCCGATAATTGAAAAACTTAGCCAAGCGATAAAACCAGATGCTATCGGAGTGGCGAAGCGTTGAAATGGATAAAAGGCACGACTCGGTTTCGGTATCACACGAACCAGAAACCATATCAATGCGGCCAAACCGGCAACAGAGAAGAATACTCGGGAAACATTTAATCGTTTCGCTCTTGAACAGTTCACGTGAGGCATTATCGGCTCCTTTTTAATCGAAAACAGGTATTGTTAACTATATTCAGAAATTATCTGGAATTATGATACAACATATTAGTGGGTATTTCGTTTGAGTGACTTATCCCACAATTATAATAAAGAGAAATTGCTCGATAAAAAAATTCATACATACTGAAACCTACATTGTATGTTGTCAGAACATTCTGGACGCTTTCAGTTAAAAGTTAAGGTGTTATTTTCATTAATTGCAACTGTTTTTTCAAGCCTTATTTTTCTTTGTCATTTGCCGAGATATTGGCTCAGATTGAACGATTGCGATGTTGTGCAGGGGGTAACTCATAGTCTTTTGGATTAAAAAGGGAATCGCTATCTTCCGGCAACCATTTTCAGTACAATCAATGTAATGAATCAAGAAAAAGTAAACTATTCCCAAGGAACAATCTTGTTTAATATTATCAAAAGTATTATTATTAAATTGATAGCATAAGCATTCGGAGTTGTTAGCCCTCATAAATTTATTATGGAGAATATTGGATTAAACGATTACTTCTGTCAGAATAATTCATCTTTTTGTTTTCATACTACTCACTGAAGGATTTTCATAATTGAAAAAAAATGCGACCATTTATATTACGTTTATTATGGTAATTGGATATTTCATATGCTATTCAGATGCCGCAGCAGATATAATGGATCAGTGGATATTCAACCAGAGTAATCTGAAAGGCAGCAATTTCACGAACACCGCTCGTCCGGATCATGGAAAAAAATCTAAAAGTTTTTTTGCTTC
>JABHYP010000350.1 GCA_018656855.1 Candidatus Latescibacterota bacterium
AAAAGGTTGTTATCGCCTGCAAAGCCGGCTACAACGACGATCCGCATCACGGGCATCTCGATGTCGGGCAGTTTATGGTTTACTGGCGCGGACAGGCTTATATCCGCGATCTCGGCACCGCCGAATATGATGAGCTTTATTTCGGACCTGAGAAATACGACACTCCGCACGCGGACAGCCGCGGCCACAACCTCATCTTCGTCAACGGCGAACAGCAGGTGCCTGGCAAACTGAAAGGCAAACCTTTCGACGAAACAATCGGTGGCGAAATCCTCGAATTCCGCCCATCAAAATCGCGCGATTACACCCTCATGGACCCGACTAACGCCTATCCCGGAAAACACATCAAAGGCTGGCGACGTCATATCATCCTTGAAAAACCTGAAATCACCGTTGTCCTCGACGAAGTCAGTGCAGAAAAAGGCGCAGAGATCGAGGCACGTTTCCATTCGGAATGCACCCAGACCGCGAAAGATGGCTACACGCTCATCAAAGGAAAAGAAGGCACAATGGCGCTTATCCCGGTCATCGCCGGTGATTTTTCTTTCCGTCCGGGACGTCACGCCTATCAGGCCATCTTCAAGAAATCGACATTTCGGTGGATTCCTTATAACGGTACAGTTGTCGAGGCGCGCGCAAAAGACACCGTCCTCGCGCATATTATCCTTCCGGTCGAAGATGACACCGAGGCAGAGGCTATTGTGAAATCGGTTAAACGAAATGTTGATGGAAACAGAACGATTACCTTAGCGTTTGAAAAGGCCGGAGAATCATACCGCTACAGCTTTGAGAAAACGGGTGAGGGGCTTGTGCTGAAGTGACGTGAAAATAAAAGTTTAGTTTCTAAGGATGATTATAACCAATCATAACTTGTTTAATATTATGATAAAAATACATATGGGGGATAGTGTGGGGTAAAGTAGAAAAAGGGTCATATAAAAAGACTCGGGAATCACTTTTAAGTCCGTGTTTTATAAGTGGAGCAAATTAAACGATTTACGAACCATTAAAATATTTATAAAAGGCGCTTCAGTTTCATTCTGGAGCGCTTTTTATTAATCTCATCTCAAAATTACAGCATAGTATATTTTCATAGTCAAATCCTCCAGTCCACATTTTTTATACATTTTCAATTTTGTGCTGTATATTTTCCAACACCTTAAAATAATCTGATTTTCAAACCTGAAATATTTTTTAGGACTTAAACAAAACATGTTTCCGATAAAATTAACAGATGTCAATCCGTTACCTGCCCGATCAACTCGAGTGATTGGTAATGGAAAATCCTTGTCAAAACAAATTGAAGTACGCAATATTCATTCATACGCAAGATTATGTAATTTGTTAACTCTCATGATGTTGATATGGGGAATCCCGGATAATTACAAAGGAGATGATCCAAATGACAAATAAACAAACAATACTGATTGCTGGAGCAACTGGCAATATTGGCCGAGCTGCCACAGTCGCGTTGGCAAAACGTGGTGCTCAAGTTGTAATGCTTGGGCGTAGTGCCGATAAATTAAAAGCCAAAGTTGGTCAAGTCGGAGCCGAATTATCCGAAGCTCAGATCGAGGTCCAGGATAAAGACATTGATATATTGGTCATTGATTTTTCTAATATGAACTCTGTGAGTCTTGCAGCTGAGGAAGCGATGAAACGATTCACGAAAATAAATGGTCTAATATTATCTGTTGGTGCCCTTATCCAAAATGGTCCCAACATACTACCCAGTGGTCATGAAGTGATGTTTGCAACAAACGTGATGGGGCCATTTCTGTTTACTGAGCTGTTGTTAAAAAGATTGGAAGAATCAGACGGCCTTGTCGTCCACGTGATTGCTCCCTTCGATAAAGAAATTGACTGGAATGATCTTGAAAGCATCAGAAATCACAAGCCGATGCTAGCGTTCAACAGGACCAAAGTATTCAATAGGATGATTTCCGGGGAGTCGGCTCGACGATATATTGGAAAATTTTCTTCCATCGCATTTGATCCGGCATATGTCATCGACAAAACAGATCCCGAGTTGAAGGAGAGGTGGCCATCTGGATTCGCGGGTTTCTTTTGGCGAATAATGACAATATTATTTGCAAAATCACCTGCCATTGCAGGAGAGCCTATTGCGAACCTGATGCTTTCGCATCGAGATCGAAGTGAAATCAATGGAGCTTTATTCAAACTGGATAAACGCGTTGAAAAACCTGATAAAGCAATGAATGATGAGGTATTAGGAAAAAGGTTGTGGGAGAAGTTGGTTCTATTAACAGGCCTCACAACCGAATGAAGACCGTTAGATTGCCGAACTTGTAGTTGACACTTCGAGTAATAAGGAATAAATTGTTTTCCCAATTTTCTCACACCCAAAATGTATCATTTTGACATGAGTTCGGAATCTCCAAAATAACGAATGTAGCATCAATTGATTGTTCTGTCTATTTGGTAAAATACACATTGAATGAAAAATTGCAGACTACGATCGATTTTTCACCTACCAAACCTGAATGAATCCCTTTGTACGGTAATATGTAAGTAAAATCCTGAATTAGCATTCCCCTCTCATAAACCGCAAAATCCCACGTTAAATCAACGCTAAACGTGATTCAACCCCCCCGTTTTTCAATTGAATTTCGAGGAAATATGGAATTAAAGAAC
>JABHYP010000351.1 GCA_018656855.1 Candidatus Latescibacterota bacterium
GGAGGCGGCGGTGAAATAGCCCGAGAGCAGAAAAAAGAATCCAAGCGCAAAGGCCTGCACGGTGGCGTTATAGGTTGTGTAAACGATTTTCAGGCCGACTCCGATTGTATCGAAATTCACTTCCTGGACATACCAGCTCCCCGGCGCACCATAGGTGATTGCCAGATGCATGAGGACTATGAGCGAGATAAGCAGCACCCTGAGCTTGTCCAGATAGAAAAGTCTTGCGGGAGGCCCGTGCGCTGTTGTAATGCTTGTGACTGATGCTTCTGCCATGATTTTAGTGTCCTTTTTGCAGTAAACCCGATTTCCTGAGTGTAGCATGAGATTTGGTCGAAAAAACTAAAAACTCCTATAATCCGGCATTCCCCGTATCAAAATCATGAGTGCAGATAACACTAAATATTTTCTTCCAATAAGTTTAAATTATGATTTTCGGACAGTTGAAACAATCTTTTTTTCCTGCGAAAGAGTCGAATATGTACTAGCTAATTGTAACGCATTGCACTTATAACCATCATTGAAGGACAGATATCCCCTATTTTATACAAAAAGCTTTGTGGTAATGTGTGCAACGTCGTAATCGTTCTATCCGAGTCAATATCTGTGCAAACAACCTTATTGTCTATCGCAACCTACTTTCATGCTTTCACCCTCCGGTTTACCAGAAACCGTCCGTCATAAGCGCATGTTATTTATTATATAATAAGATGTTATGATAACTTGCGAAAGCGTTGTTCGGATTTTATATTGGGAATACGGGTTAAGAGGTCATATGTAGGTAGTAATGATTAACATTCCTGACTATATCAAAAGCAGATTAATTTTGCCTAATTTAATCGAGAACCTTATATTTATTGTATGATAATACTCACATAGTAACAGGGAGATAATACATATGCTTCTATCAACTGTACTTTTATCATTATTTCTTCTCTTCTCACATGGTATTGTCCCGGCCACCGGATATGCAGAACAGAAAGATACTCCTGTTTTCGGACACACAGATCCGTCCGAATATTTCGAGGCAAAGGGCGCTCACAAAGGCGCAGGAAGTCTTTACCTCATGGAACTTCTCGGTTCGGGTACGTTCAAATCGAACGTGCTATTTCTGCATCGCGGCGTGCTCCCCCCGAAATGCGGTATCGGAGAACATATTCACCGCAGAATGGAAGAAGTATACTTTGTTTTCAATGCTCCGGCTGAATTTACGGTGAACGGCCGGACTGCGCTGCTCCCCGCCGGTACAACTGTGGCATGCCCAATGGGTTCATCCCACGGCATATACAACAACTCGGATGTAACGCTCGAATGGATGAACATTGCGGTATCAAAGGTGAAGGGTGAGGGAGATGCTATTGATTATGGCGACAGCCTCTCCACAAAGAAAATCGAATCTCCTGCGCCATTTTCCTGGGCTCAGCTTGATCGAAGTCTTCTGAAACCCTCAACCGGCTCGCACCAGGGGAAAGGAACAATATACTTCCGCAGACTCTGGCAGAGGGATTCGTTCAAAACCAATCTCGCACGGATTGGCCATGGGATTCTTCCACCTGGAACCTCTATAGGGCTGCATAAACACAACGCAGTCGAGGAGATATATCATGTCCTGTCCGGCAAAGGCAGAATAACAGTCAACGACCATACATGGGATGTCGCGGCTGGCGATGCGGTCCCATGCCCGCTCTATGATTCTCATGGCATCTATAACAATTCTAACAAAGACCTCGAAATCATCATCATTGCCATAGAGATGAAGAAGGGAATAATAAATCCCGAAAATCTCGGGGACGATCTTTCAGACCGTTAGAGGAGAGGTATGTTTATGCGACCATTCAAAACGCTGTTTCTATTCATGGTTATAGCATTATTAGTTTGCGCAGTAACCGCTGCGAATGCCGAACAGAAGGGAAAACCATATTTCGGACGCACCGATACTGCCAAGTTCAGGGAAGTTGATTATGGCGGCGGCACCGTCTATGAAATGACATTGCTTGACTCGGAATTGATGGAAACAAATATATTCTACATAAAAAGCGGAATCATTCCTCCGGGATGCGGCATAGGTGAACACACTCACAAGAACATGGAGGAAATGTATATCGTTTCCAACGCCCCTGCGGAGTTCACTGTTGATGGCGAAACTGCATTGCTTCCAGCCAATTCAAGCGTATTGTGCCCTCTGGGTTCTTCCCATGCACTTTACAACAACTCCGGCGAAACACTTGAGTGGCTGAGTCTTGCGGTCACGAAAGTGAAAGGTAAAGGGGACGAAAA
>JABHYP010000352.1 GCA_018656855.1 Candidatus Latescibacterota bacterium
CCAAGGTCTGTGATGAGGTCGGCCATTTCGCGTTCGAGGAACCGGGCGGATACCGCTGTTTGCCGGAGCCTGATGAAACGGCAAAAATCTGGCGCAGAGAAAAGCTCAAACGGATAATCATCAGGGACCGCTCCTGCCCCTCGCTGATCCTGTTCAATTTTAAGAATGAAGCTCAAAAACCACCAGACGAAGATGATATTATCAACATGCGGATAGTTCATACCCTTGATCCGACAAGAATAGTCACTTACAACAGTGACAGGAACCGAACAATATCTCATACCGAGCGGCTCGAAAAAGACCCCTTCAAACTGCACATGAAACCTTTTGATGACACTCTTTATTACCACGGTTGGTGGGATCAGCATCACTGGATACCCTATGTCGGTTATCTTGACGATTACTATGAAAATCCACGGTTTTACCTTCGGGGAGTAATTAACCAGGCCCGCGCCATTTCCAGAACTGATTCTCTGCACCGTCTCAAAGAAGACGAGATCATTTTCTGGGGCGAGGAAGGCGCCGGCGGAACTATGGTCAGTCTGGGAAGGATTAAAAACGAGCTTGAACGAATCGGGGTCACCGGATGGCGCGAGAGGGAACATATTGATTATTATAATGAATATGACAGATTTCTTGACGAAAGTGGTTTCAGGTCTTCGTTTCCGACTGTAGACCATCTGACCATGGCATTGGGGAGAAATCTTCATTATTATCATGGCCGCGCTCTCGAAAACGTGCGCATGTCCAATATCGCCGATGCGTATATTCTCAATGGCTGGGCATCGGGCGGCACTCACTCCGATATCGTGGATGCCTATCGAAATCCCACTGCTGATCCGTCAATCCTGTCTTACTACGCTCAACCCCTCTATCTTGCCGTAAAAATCAGGGATAAAGTACTGCCGTCGGGTTCCATCCCTGTTGTGGATATTTTCATCATAAACGAGGCAGATATTAAAGGGAAACATACTCTGGAAATTGAGCTTATTAATCCGGATGATACATCTGTATTTTCAAAAAACTTCACTGTCTCTGTTGCAGGAGGAGAGGAGTTCGGCGAACTTCTCGTCGAGGGAATAAAACTTCCCGTTGTGAGCACTCCGGGATATTACAAGCTCAAAGCGATACTCCGCAGCAGAAAAGGAATTGAAGCCACAGGCTGCGATGACATCTTTGTCGTCGATTACATGACCAATCCCGGGATAAGTGGAAAAGTAGCGGTTATCGATACGAGCGGCACTGTCACTGCCTTCCTGAAAGAATCGAGAGACGTTGTGTCAGGCGAATTCGACCCGCACACTTCAAAACTCGATTATATCATTATTGGCGAACATGATTACAACCGTGTGAGAAATCTGGGACGGCAAAAGGGTATAAGAGCGACAGACCTGATCCTGGATAAGGTCGCCAGTGGCGCAGTACTTATTGTACTCGACCAGGCTGACCGCTGGGCTCAATCCCTTGATACTAAAGCTCTTCAATATATAAACACCCATCACTGGAGGAGAAACGGGAGACTTTTTGTCGGCAGAAGTCCATTTTTGAATGATTTACCTCAGGCCCAATCAATGAACTGGGAGTATCAGATTTTTTACGAGGGAGATATCTGGGGCATCGGTATCGGCCGTCTCGGTGTAAAAACTGTTGTAGCTGTTGCCGCACAGCATCGCAAGGAAATACTCAACGCGCTCTGTATCATACCTTACGGAAGGGGTAAAATAATACTTTCCACACTTAAACTGCTGCCTGAGCTTTCTTCCGTGGAGCCGCAGTCTGCGGTTGCAAAAAAACTCTTTCTGAACTTACTTGAATATTCTAAAGAAAAAAAGAACCAATAAACCAGCTTAACAGGAGTAGTTATACCAATGCTTAACAAGTTTATGCGTTCACTGGCTATATTAGTAATAACGGCGCTTCTGTGTCATCATGCTTTTGCTGCATCCGCTCCGGAGGGAACCGCCTGGATAAACAGCCATGGTTATTCAAACTGCGTTCTGCTATACAATACCAGCGCCAGGGTTATCCTTGAGCCAAACTGCGGAGGGCGTGTCATCGAGTACTCTTTGAACGGCAAAAATTCACTTTATATCGATCATGAACAGGATGGCTGGACATACACACCCGGAGGAAAACGTATAGGACCGTGCGCAGGGCGTTTTGACATCGGCCCAGAGAAAACTGCCC
>JABHYP010000353.1 GCA_018656855.1 Candidatus Latescibacterota bacterium
ATTGTTATGGTCATTCTGGGGACTGCGGGATTAGGTCTTGGCGGTATGATCTTTGTTAAAGGCGCCCGTGATATAGCATATACACTCGGTGTCAGCGAATCTGTTATCGGACTCACCGTGGTTGCGCTCGGAACTTCGCTTCCTGAACTGATTACGTCATCAATCGCCGCTCTCAAGGGTCACTCCGATATATCTCTCGGGAATATCGTCGGGTCCAATATTTTCAATATTCTTCTTGTTATCGGATCAACGGCCTCTATTCGTCCATACGATATACCTTATGACAGATTTATGAATAATGTCGGCATGCCCTTCATGATGGGACTTGCTGTACTGCTTATGATATTTTCCATATTCAAAAACCGCCTGGCCAAGCCTGAAGGCGCATTGTTTTTCATTTTTTATGTTGTTTATTGTGTTCTTGCGGTCATAATGGCTAAGTGAATATTCATAAATTTTACCGCAGAGATCGCTGAGATAAAGCAACAACAAGGTATTGTAAACTTTTGGTTTTCTTTTAAAAAGTAACCTATTCCAAAGGAATAACCTTGTTTGAGATGATTAAAAAAGCAATATTATGAAATTGATAGCATAAGTATTTGGAGTTTATAATCCTAATGATTTTACTATGTGGAATATTGCTAGAATTTCTATATTTTGGAGTGCACTCAGATGAAAATCGCAGTTATCTTTAATAAAAAAGAAACAGATACTACCGATGTCATAAATATTTTCGGGCCACAGACAAGAGAACATTACAATCCCCATACAGTGGAACTGGTGACAACGGCTCTTGAAAAAGGCGGCCATAATGTAAGGATTATTGAGGGTAATAAAGATGTTGTTGAGGAACTTGGGAATTTTATGCCGCGAGTTATGTCAGGGGAACGTCACGGAATGGTCTTTAACATGGCCTATGGTATTCAGGGACAGAGTCGTTATACGCATATTCCGGCAATGCTGGAAATGCTTGGAGTTCCCTATGTTGGTTCGGGCCCACAAGGACATTCGGTTGCTCTTGATAAGGTTATGTCAAAAATTTTGTTCCGTCAGCACAATCTTCCAACACCACCTTTCTGGATATTTTCCGATCCGGATAAACTTTACGATGATATTGTGTATCCGGTTATCGTCAAACCTAAGATGGAATCGGTTTCTATGGGTATGACAATTGTTAACAACAGCAAGGATTTACCTGAAGCTGTAAGAGAAGTTATTGAAACATATCATCAACAGGCTCTGGTTGAGTCTTTTATCCCGGGGAGAGAATTCGCAGTCGGATTATTGGGAAATGGGGCATTGCAGGAAGTGTTACCCATAGTGGAAATTGACTTAAAAGGTAATCCTGATGCAATACAAACTTTTGATGAAAAGATGCATAACCCCCCTGGCAAAATATGTCCCGCTGAAATTGATGATAACAAGGCTGACGATTTGAAAGGATTGGCCAAGAGTGCTTTTCAAGCTCTGGAATTGAATGATTTTGCCCGTGTCGATTTTCGAATGGATCAGGAAGGGAACATATATATCCTTGAAATCAACTCCATGGCTTCTCTTGGTAAAACCGGCTCATATTTTTATGCTGCAAAAAAAGCCGGATATACTTATGAATCACTTGTGAACCGTATGCTTGATGTGGCAGCGGTTCGGTATTTAGGCGATGCAATTGTACAAGAGGCCTATGACACTACTGCAAAACAATCGAAAACCCAACCGCTTCGTTTTCGGATCAGAAGCTATGTGCGAAGTCACTTGACCACTATGGAAGATAATATTCATAAGATGGTGAATATTAACACCCATGTTTATAATACAGAAGGTGTTAATACATTAGGATCATTTATTACAAACCGCCTGGTACAACTGAAATTTTCACGACAACTTTATCCTCAAAATGATGTTGGCAATATATTGTACTTTACCAACCATGAAAGTGAGACTAATGATATTCTTCTTCTTTCTCATCTCGACAATGAATATAGCCACAGGGAATTTGTCGCATTCAGGGAAGAGCGGGGCCATTTTTTCGGTTCCGGTGTGGCGGAAAGTAAGGGCGGCCTCACAATTATGCTCGCAGCCCTGCAGGCTTTACGATTTACCAGACGCCTCAGGAGCATCAAGGTCGGAATATTGCTGACTACTGATGACAGCCTGGGAGGATATATTAGTAAAAAACTTGTAGCGGAATTTGCTCAGCGGTCGAACTGTGTAATAGGTCTGAAGTATGGGGAAACTGATGGAGGAGTTGTGATTTCATGTTCAGGTAGAAGAAGCGTAAAAGTGGAATTCTCTAATATGAAGTGGGGAAAATCAGTGACGACACCAAATGTGATATTACATTTATGCAAAAAGATTATTGCTCTCCAGAAGCAGTTATCATCACATGAAGGTATTGTAATAACTCCCACATCAATAGAATCCCATTCTTCACCTGGTTCGGCATCGGATTATGCAGATGTTTCATTTGATGTCCAGTTTAGTGATAAAGTTCATGAAAATAAAATTGATGAGGAGTTTAACAGAACCATCAATAAAAATCTCAATGGAAAGATCCAGGCACGATTAAGAAAAGGTTATTACCGTCCGGCTGTACTTGAAACCGAGCTCAACAAACGATTTTTCGAACTGGCACAAAAAATATCAGATCAGATTGAAGTGAGAATTAAAGCTGTAAATCGTACGAGATCTTCAGATATATGCTATGTTTCGGAAAGTATACCGGTACTCGACGGGTTCGGTCCGATAGGAGGTAGCGCAGGCACACCCGGTGAATTTATTGTTGAGGACAGCCTCATCGACCGTGCAGCACTACTGGCACTTATAATCAACGAGAGTATAAAAGGACTCTCATAAGAGGTTTCTATGTTGCTCATTATTGATAATCAAAGCAGCTATATAAAAAAATTTAAACGTAATTTTTTATCGGAACAAGATTTTGATTTTGTTGTTTTTGATCACAACCAACCAATAGTTCTTTCTGACAAGTCTAAAATTTCCGGTATTATCCTTTCTGGAGGCAGAGGAAGTCCATTTGAACCTTTGAATTTAACGACTAATTTTATTTCTTTAATGAATTTTAACGTTCCGACTATTGCATTTTGTTTAGGACACGAAATTCTTGCTGTAGCCTACCGTGGGAGATTAAAAAAACTTCCTGATTATGTAACAAAAAAAACAAAAATTACCATAACAAATACGGATGATCCAATTTTTGAGGGATTACAATCAAATGAAATCTATTTGACAAGACGACACCACTATCATGTTTCGGATTTACCGGTAGATTTCGAAAGTCTCGCAAAATCAGAAATAACGCCTAACGAAATTATTAAGCATAAAAAAAAGCCTCTCTATGGATTTCAGTCTCACCCTGAAGTTTCAGGGCATGAAGGATTGATAATGATAAAAAATTTTTTAAAGATGTGTAATTTTAAGGTTATTTAAAATCAGATCACAATAGCAAACACCCACTCCTTTTTTTACTTCAAAAATAAATTCACCATAAAACCTCTCTGGAGTGCAATCTTCCCGGTTATCATTTTTCATCAGCGTAATAAATGATGCAGAGTGGCTTGAAACCTTTCGTTACCCAATATTTTTTTCCTCTGTGTTCTCTGCGGTGAAAATAATTTTTAATAATTCAGACTAAATCTTCATTCTAAGTCACGTCACGAAACAGCACAGGTTTTATCTATAATTTCGCACCCGCTACAATCGTTTTCCTTTCACTCACCATTCTACCAGTCCGTTTGTCGAGCGCCTCGAGAGTGAGAATATAAGGCCCCGCGGAAAGGCGTGAACCGCCGCTTTTTCCATCCCAGGTGTCGGACCATTCCGCCCCGCTCTCTTCGGCGTTACGGAGCCTGGCGACGAGCCTCCCGCGCCTGTCATATACATAAAGGCTAACCCGTGCAACAGGAAAGGGAAGCCTATAGGAAATAGTTACACGGTCGGTAAAGGGATTTGGGGTTGCGGTAAGACTGAGTGTAATTTTCTTTTCTCCGGGGACATCTGACGTGTACGAGATGCTGTTTAACCGGCCGGGTGTCGAACCTGACTCGTCGACACAAACATCCCATCCTGATATACTTCCGTGGTATGCCTCAGATATGAGTTCAAGCGATCTGCCTCCCGGAGCATCATCATAGGCAATGCTGTCCGAAACAACTCCCGTAAAGTCAAGAAGCTTAACTGTGTCACCGTCGTTGTTCAAACGGGGAAAATCTTCAACCCGGGTGAAGACGGCTCCTTCCGGCAGTGAAATCTCCAGCGGTTCACCGGCCAGAACAGCATATCCACGCGTTTTAATAAAGATGTGTTCGGCGATAACGCCTGCGGCTGAGCCTGTTCTATCAAGCACACCCCATTTGAACAAATCCACAGGATTGCTGCCGGTATTCATCACTTCAATCCACTCGGTAGCTACGTCTTCCGGTGCTGCCATTATTTCGTTCAGGATAAGAGATCCCACAGGCATTTCGACATTGAGCATTACATGCAGCGTATCATCAGACGTCGAATTCATCTCCCCATCAGAAACCACGAATGCAATGAAAGAAAGTCGTCCCCCGGGAACTGCGTCGAACTGCGTCTAAATACAGATATGCTTCCGGTGATACCTCGCCCGGTTTCACTTCTTCAGTGAAAGAAACAGCGCCGATATGAGTGTCCGGGGCAAGCCGCACTGCGACCTCAGCTTCTGAAACAGGTTCCAGTCCGTTATTGCGGTACGACACTGCTATTCGTAGCTCTTCGCCCATACGTGGATTAGGAGGAATAAAGCGGATTGATCCCTCGTCCAGCGCGGGATTGTAAGCGGACGGTGTTACTGAATTGCTTCGCCCCGGTGTGCCTCCGGGTTTGACAGAGGGAGCGAAATTGGTGCCGGCACCCCCGCTTTCCGGTATTATCCGTTCCCATGAATGTCCCGGCGGACAGTCCAGGGAGTATGTTATCACCGAGAGCGTATCACCCGCACTAGAGATAAGGCTGACCGGTTCTGCAGTGGAATTAGAAAGCCCCCTGGAACCGATAGCCTTATCCCCGACTGTGAAAAGAGGCGTATCTGGCGGGATTCCCTCGTACAACTCACCGGAGTCGAAATAGTCTGGATCCACGATAAGAGCGAAAGAGCCCGCAGGTACAGTCCATTGGTTTTCCTGCGCTGGTATTATCGCATCAAATCCCGTACCGTCACCGATGATAAATCCCTCAAGCGAAACAGGCTCTTCTGAAAGATTGATAAGTTCCACGTATTCGCGGGCGTTTTCATCGCCGTCCGGGTTGAACATGACCTCGTTTATGACAATGGTTTCGGCGTAAAGGAAAGGCGGTGTCATTGCTGATACTATTACGGCAAGTATGCATAAAATCTTGCGAGAATCGCTTTTTGCCATGTGATACATCAGAATTCGGTTCTCCCCGCAATCTTGTTAAGTATATTTTCCAGTGTGGCGGTCAGGCTTTGAAGGTTGAACTCGCGGAGTATTACCTGTCGTGCTTGGGCGCCAAGCCTGATACGGAGATCGGGAGTTTTGATAAGCCGTATCAGCGCATTTGCCAGTTCCTCATCGGTATTCTCCTTTACCAGGAGGCCGGAAACGCCGTCGGAAACAAGTTCGGGGATGCCGCTGTGGTATGTTGAGATAACGGGCAGTCCGAGAGCCATCGCCTCCATAAGCGACACAGGGATTCCTTCCATGTCCCCGTTTTTCGCCGTTCTGCTCGCAAGGACGAAAATATCCGCCGAATCGAGTATTTCGATTGTTTTCTCTGTCGGCTGCCTGCCATGGAAAATAACCTGCTCCTCTATACCGAGCGATTTCACGAGATCGTCAAGCATCCCGCGTTCAGGGCCGTCCCCCACTATTTCAAATACCAGGCGCTTGTATGAAATAGAGCGCACAGCGGTTTCGAAACTTCGGACAGCCACA
>JABHYP010000354.1 GCA_018656855.1 Candidatus Latescibacterota bacterium
TAAAGATATTGGCTCATTGGACTCGCTTACCTGCTTGATTAATGAAAATAGCTGGTCGTTATTAACCACTTCAAGGAAATGATGCCCCTTCGCGTCGTGCACATCAACATCGATTACTCCGGCCGCCGCGGGATTTATATTGACAATCCTGAATTCAGTATCCACAAAAATCAATCCGTCATCAATACTGTTAATAATAGTATCGCTTTTTTGTTTTTCTAAAACCATCCGTTCGATGTTGAGATCATGAAAGGATTTCAGTTTACGGGCCATAGTGTTGAAATCGTGTGCAAGTTGACCCAGTTCGTCAGAGGACCTGGTTTTAATATGGACGTCATACTCGCCTTCGGAAAGCTTACTCATACCCTCCATCAAACGCTGGAGCGGACGGGTGACCATTTTTGATAGTACAAGACTGAAAATAAGGCCAAATCCAATCGCAACACAACCGGTCAGGAGCATGGACATCATTGCCTGACGTGCTATCCGTTTTGCAATATCACTGGCTGTAAACATAGTGTTCTGATTGAGCTCACGTAGTCGGATAATGGCGTCGTATACCCTCTGAAAAGTGATTTGTATAGTATCAAAATACCATGATTCAGGGGAAAACACCTGACTATCAATAAGTGTCTGCAGTTTGGAAACGCTCACCAGGTATTCAGTGTAGGTGTTTTCCAGTTCGTTTAGTATTTCACCTTCCTCCTCGATAGTGATGTTGTCCTTGGCTCGACCAAGCCATTGTAGGAATTCACTCTCGTTGGATCTTAACTGAAGCATGCCTGCATCTGTTCTTCCAAGAAGAATCAGCAGAACTGCGCTGTCCTGACGCTCTAAGGCATCAATCATAATCTCAGCGGCGATTATGCTCTCGTAGTTATCACGGAGAATATTGGCGCTCGCCTTTCCCAGCCGGGATAAGTTTATTAACGCCAAAGCAAGCACCAACACGACAAGAGAAAGGGCAATACCGTACCCGAGGATGATTTTTTTCCGTAGTGTCCAGGTCATACTTAAACTCACGATTTTCAAAAAGATTAACTAAATTATCATTCAACTTGAGAAATATAAGGATGTGTAAAGAAATTGTCCATAGATTATTAATTAACTAAAGCCGGGTTACCCCGCCGCGCCAGCCTTGTATCCGGTTTCTGTTCGTCTGGCCAGCACTTTGCCTGCGGCTTCCTTCAGATTCCACCTCACGATGGACACACTTGCCGTCCGGCTAACAGTTCCCCCTGTCTGGCCTGTAGAGGACTTGCACCTCCAAGTGGGTGCGCCCTGCCGGGCGCACATAATAAAACCACCGCTTAAAACGATGGTTTTTAAATTCTTTGATTTATTACTTCTTAGTTCTTCTCAAACAGTACCTCGTCAATAATCTCTAAAATCTTTGATGGCATGAAATGAGGTTTAACCAGAAAAAACAATGCGCTGTGTTTAAGGCTTCTCGTTTTTTCTTCTGGACTGTCCAAGTGGTTAAAATGATTGTCGGAATTTCCTTGAGCGCTTTATCCCCCTGGTGCTTGTATAAATTCGTAGATGACGAACCTGACCAGAGCGTATGATGAGAAAATAATAATCAGCCCGAGGGTAGCCCAAATAAGTGTGTTTTTACCTTTAGCCACTTGTTCCGCGTTCCCTGCCGCGGTCATCCACAAAAAGCCGCCGTAAATGAAGAGCGCCAATGCAAGAGAACCGACAACGCCGAGAATTCCCCGGATAACGTCGCCGATGAAGGTTTGAGGGGTAACGTCGGCACCGAGGGGATTGTCGAGACAAACAGTACCTTGTGGGCAATCCTTTATACTAAATCCGGCTTCGCAAATATTTGCATATGAGAAAATAATGATGGCTGTTATCACTATTCCCAAAATGAAAGATGTTTTCATAATATATAACTTATTGATATTTCTATAATAACATATCTATTACAAATACAAAAGGAATGGCTGAATATTACCATCCCTTCTGTGATTTAAAAGAGCTTTTTACTTCTCTGCCATCGAACCGAACCGCCCCTGAATAACTTTCATTGTGATTTTAGGCTGGTCGGTGATGGCTATAATTTTGAATTTATCTGTGGTTTTATTTGGATAAACCACATCTTTTCCATCTTTAACTACGTATCCGTCATCATACAATAGTTTGTAATTGAAATCACTTGATGATATGCCATAATTAATAAGTACTCCATATGGGAACATAATCCAGTGGTCTGTCTTTTCTCCAGCCTTGAGGGAAAAGGTATAGGTGCCCGGCTCATAGATTTTGAAGTTCGGAGGAATACTGCCGAACTCAGAAGCAGCGTTCCTCCAATACTGAATGTCCTGTTCCTCGAACTTTGTCTTGGATACAGCCAGGAGTTTTGCCTTGATCGCCTCGAAGTACTTTGATGAATAATTGACCGCTTTTCGGTAAAATGACAAGCTTGCTTCACCACTGACCTCCTCACCTTTTTCATATAAAATATCGGCTATTTTGTCAGCATATCTGGAGTCATAACGGACAGCCAGTTCATAATGGCCGGAATCATAAAGGTATTGTGCGACTTCCAGTCTCAAATCCTTATCCCACTCAATCGCCTTATCAAAGAGTCCTCTGGCAGTATCAGTCTGGCTGGTTTTTAAGAAGACTTGTGCTTCCTGTCGGTAAAGTGGTGCGATGGATTCGCTCAACTTGGGTTTCAAACCGAGCGCTTTCAAAAACATCTCATCGTCCTGATAGCCTTGTTTTACACGGCACACTCCCCACCAGTACCAAATGTCTGCTTTCTGGCTGTCCTTTTGGACCAAAGCCTGGAATACAGCTTCTGACAGGCGGTACTGGCCGTCGTCCATGAGCTTTTTAGCTTCTTTGAGTGTCCCCTGGCCGTAGATTGAGGTCCCTAATACAATAATAACCACCACAGCAAGGAAACCTATCCTCGCCAGGATAGTGTTATGCTTTTTCATTACTTCGCCTCCTAACAAGAATGTGTAAAGAACTGTTTATGCACATGTTGAGATAATATGCTTCTCAACCGTAGCATATATTGAATAGTATGTCAATACCTGCTCAGTTTGTGGCTGAGACAGGTGGAACAGTCGTTTGTTTTTGGTTGTATTTCAATATCATGTAAAGACTAAGTGCAATTGTAAATGTGAGATTCGGCAATAATGTTATTTCAAATCCGGAATCGTTCATGGGATTAACATCAAAGGCGGTCACGTATACGTCGCCGAACAGCACGATAATGAAAGTGATGATAAGGACTATCAGCCGCGCCGCAATATTTTCGTTCTTTTTGATATTCTTAATGCAGTACCAAGCAACGAAGTAGCCTGTTAACGAAGGTATCAGAATCCCGAACAGACCAATGGAAAAAGGATTTGTTATCACCAGAGATTTGACAATCATCAGCGGGATGGATATACCGATTGATTTTGAGCCATAATAAATGAGAAATCCTGTGGTGAAGGCCGACATCCGGATGGTTTTCTCAATCGCGTCATTTGGAGAGAAAATCATTTTAGCAACGAGGAAGAGTATACCGAGAATGCTGGCAACGATTAAAACATGGGTCATCACATTGAAGAAGTGATTGATAAAAATAGTCATCTTGAGCCACCTTTCAGGATAGAATCACAAACAGTACATCTGAAATTCATTATTTACATACCGTGATAAAGCTTCTCGACCGCCTTTTTCCCCTCTGATTCAAGAACACCGGCGTATACCTGAGTGGTCTTGATTGAGGCATGGCCGAGCTGCTTCTGGACAAACCGGTAATTGAAATTACTCGCGGTCAAAAGAAACGTTGTGTATGTATGCCGTAAACAGTGAATGTGAAAATGAGCGGGTAGTTCGGCCCTGCCCATGATAATTTTGAAAAACTTTTGCAATGCTCGTTTTGATATTTTTCCTCCTTTCAGGTTGTTTAAAAGGTTGGAGTCCTCTTCTATACTGTACCCAAACCGATCTTTATATCCGAGATACATCTGGCATTTCCGTTTGAAATCGGCGTTGATCCAAACAGCTCTTTTTTTGTTTCCCTTGCCGATAACAACTATTGATGACCGGTTACAATCAATAATGAGGTTGCTATGTTTGAGCGTAGCCATTTCCTCAACCCGCAGTCCAGCGTTGAGTCCAAGTTCAATCATGAACCAGTTCCGCACCGGAGTGAATTTTTCGCACCGCAAACCACACGCCCTGGCCGAAGTGCATGATTTTCGTAATTTTTTTATTTCTTTGGTGTTCAGACATTTACGCTCGTCCATAACCCATTGAATATTTTGTACTTTATGAAGTGGTTCTTTTTTCATCAGAAAGGTGAACCAGGTTGCGATAGGCATAAAAAGGGGGTTATTAGTGAATTAGACGGAGGATAATATGACGAAAAGATACAATAATCCCTTATTATTCAGGGATTACAGTGTAAAAGCGGAGAACGACAGGAGGTATTAAACGTAAGATAGGGATGAAAGAAAAAAAGAAGTCAAACGATAAAAAAGAGGGAAAATATTAAAATTGAGAAGGCAGAGAAAATGGCGGGATATACTTGTAATAATTGGAGTTACTGGAGAGTTTAAAATTCAAAAAGGTTCATTTATCTGATGAAAAGTGAACCTTATTGAAATGATAATATAAGAATGTGGATTTGTCAATGAAAATTTTATCCAAAAGAAACTATGACAAGCATAAAAAAACCGCCAAACCTTAATTTCTGGTCTGGCGGCAAATTGCGTTTTTCCTTTCCAGAAAAATCACAACTCAACACTATTATTGTACCTCCTATATGACTATTCGTCAATCCCCCTCGAACATATGTATTGTCGCGTCCGGGCTTTGTTCATTCTGTTTCTCTGTCGTCTGGAAGACGGCAATCTGAACCTTGCCGAGAACGCCGAGATCAAGCTGACCGGCCAGATAGTCTTTACCGTGCTTGTCAGACTTCGTCCATAATGCACCAATTTTCCTGAGTGCCATTATCTTTTCACCTCCTTTCAAATAGATCCATCTGTTTTAATTTTTCCACAGGCATATCACTGATAGACAGTTCCTGCCCGTCGAAGAACAATTCCCATCCTCCAATTACCAACGGCTTACCTTGACAGTTTTTTACTGAAATAAACGCGATAACCTCGCTTTCCAGATCGTCAATGGCCAAAGACATTCTTTTCCGGTATTGGAGGCTGGTTATCAGTCTGACAAATTGATTGGGCGTCATCGTGCCTCCATTCAAAAAGGGTTAATTGTTCAGAAATATTTGATTCAATACCTTTTCCGTATCAGATAATACCTTGAGGCACGCCGCGTGAGGGCTTATTCCAGCTTCTTCAGCATATCTTGCGATATACCGGGCGGAATTGCCGAAATGCTTTTCTCCGGATTTCCCGACAAGGCGGCACAGTGCCTGAGCGCATAGTTCGGCGGTTATTTCCTGAAACGGGTCTTGTCCAGGCGCAAGTTTTCCTTTGATTCTTTCGTGTCCGGCATGAGCAAGCTCGTGGAAAAATGTCTTTTCCTCGGGTGTAGCCAGGGCGATTTCCTTCTTATCGTAAGCGAAATAGCCGTAATACCGGTAATCGCCGGGGATAGCTTTGACTGAAATGCCCCATTCCCTCGCCCGTTCCATGAGGGGCAATTCGGGAAGTTCAATCTTCTCGTAGTCAAGCGCTTCGCCGTCCGTATCTTCTACCCTAAAAATCGGACAGGCCATAAAGCCCTTGAGCGTTGTTTCCTCTTCGCCGGTCTTCTCGTTTTCTTCCGTTTTGATGTATGGAACAAGGATATGGAATGCCTTGGCCCCTTTTTTGACGTAACGGTTGGCCGTTTTCCATTGCTGGAATCCCCGCCCATCGGCTGTCCCGGCAAAGAATTGGAATGTCCGGTTGA
>JABHYP010000355.1 GCA_018656855.1 Candidatus Latescibacterota bacterium
AACTATATCTCCTTCCTTCACCTGGTCAGCTTTGTACGGACGGGTGATCCTCGGTCCGTTGGCAACTCCGACCGCATCGGAAACCAGCGCGTGACTGGCGCCGAAAACCCACCATTTTGCCCCGCGAAGAACGAGATCGGCCAGTTTCTTCCCTACCACTTCAAATTTCGGACGGTCCTGTCCGGCCATTAAAAGTTTTTCTATACACTTGTCGATATAGGATTTCGCCCAGCCTGAGCCGGACTCCCTTTTCTTAAGCGACCTGAGGCCGGTCAGTTCAGCCGCTGTCACCCAGTACACCGCTGCCTGTGCAAATCCGCCGCCGGGAATTATAGCAAAATTAAGGTTTGGATCCCTTACAAGGCCGTTGTACCATGGGGTCTGGCTGTATACCGTTACGTTTACTGTATCTTCGATGTGGAGAATCTTGCCCTCGTATTCGATCTGATAGCCCTCTTCCGGTGGTGTTTCGGAAAATGGGTAGTAATTCACAGTGACACCGACAACTCGGATTCCGCGTTTCATAGCGTTAATATTATTGAGGTTTATCGTATTCGTAATGATCATATCGTTCGGATCGAGCTTATTGTAAACATCTTCTTTAGCGTTTCGCTCCAGAAAGGCAAGCACACCGGGATTCCCTATCCTGTCGAGTGCCGTCTCTTCTGTCGGGAAATGTCCCGCGGTTATCTGCGAGTATATCGCCCCGCCCTTTTTTATACGGTCAAGAGCTGTTTTCATTTCACGCTCTATGAGCCCGGCCTGAGTGTCGCGGAGACCGGTGAAGATGCCCATTGACCCATTATAATACTGCTTCCACAACGGTATCATCTTTTCATCGGATGCCTGCGCGTTTTCAACCACGAGCGATGTAAAAAGCGCAGCGCCAAGTCCACTGGCTAGTGAACCGGCAAAAAACTGGCGGCGGCTGCCTGATTTAAACATAGCTTTTCCTTTCTACCGAAAAAATTCGTCCTGAACATGTTTATATGCTATGATTTACACTCTTTTAAAGTTTGATCATCTATAGAAGGCTTTTACAATCTTCACAATATATTTTACGAATAAGTTACAATCTTCTTTTCAGCATCCCAGTTCATGCCCTTGGAATAAACATTGTAGAGACCGGGTGCGTTGAACCCGTCCCACACTACCTGATGGCGCCCTGGTTCAAGCTCACCGTCGGCGAGAAGCTGTCCGATTTTTGTGCCGTTTCTGTCGAGGATATCGACATACACATGCCCGCGCTCCGGCTTCGAAAGTTTGGTGGTAATATCACCGCCTGCATCACGATCAAACTCAATTACCGATGGCGTACATTCACCGACACGTACACCCTTCTTCCATGCGGAATAATCAAACGGCTCATCGCAAAGGTGATATGTAGGTTCGTTCTGGCCGTTATAGTCCCGCTGGAGATAAAGGGTTTTGAGCGGCGAACGCGGGAGTTTTTCCAATCCCGTTAGTTCTGCACGCCCGTCTTTCCAGAAATAGACAGGGATGTCGTGCGGATCGAGAACATCGGAGAAACCTCGCTCTATCGCTATATGGAACAAGCCGAAGTTCCCCGGCTCGTGACCTGCCATCCAGTGGCTGATGATGTCTACGCGGAACGGATCGAGGCCGAAAATGATAACGTTGCTCATATAATCTCTCGATGTATATCCTTCGGGGCTTTTTTCGTGGGGTCCCGCTCCGAATCCGTTGCCGTCCATAGCGTAGATACCCTCCACGATATGCAGTCCGGATGGTGAAACGCTGTACGAATCAAGCATGCGCTGTACCCATTGTTCCTGCCAGATACCGCCTGTGTATCCTGCACCTCCCGAGGGTTTGTCCCAGCGGGGAATACCCTGTTTTACGTGTTTCGCATATAGTTTCTCGATATCTCTTTCAAAGTTTTTCTTAAGGAACCTGGCATATTTCTTATCACCTCTTGAGCGCACATTTTTATACGGCGTGCAGAACCGTCTGAACATCCCCGGGCAAAGTCCCTGGAGGCTTTTGACAGTGGTGGTAATCCCCATCGAATGAGCCTTGAGTTTTGCTACGTTGACAAGGAAAGTGTCCGGATTACCGAAAGGCGGAATATGCCCCATCGTGTCAAAAACAACACCGTTCGGAATTTTCAGGTATTTTATCTGATCTTTCTTGAGTTCCCAGTAGTCCTTGTTATAGTATTCGAGGTTGACACCGTTCCTTTCCGCCAGAGCCGCAAAATCCAGTTTGGTAAATAATCTGTTCAGGTCGTTTGCATCACCGGTAAAGAACTTACGGGGGCCTTTCTCCATCATGCCCATTACCCAGCCCTCGATGAAATGCGGGTCGGTGTTCTCGGCCATGAGATCGCCCTTTTGTATACCGTGCCAGTTATTCTTGACAGTAACCAGAGTGGAGTTCGGATACCCGGTTGTATCGGATTTCACAATAATTTCACTTGCGAATTTCAAGCCCTCCTTGTGAAGGGACTCATAATCGTATTTTGATTCGACCGAGGTTTCGACTATGAACACAGCCTCAGGGTGTGCATTGATGAACGGGTGGATGTCAAAACCCGGCCCATGCGCGCTCCGCGACTTTTCAAAATTTGAAGAACAACCCTGCCCCAGAAGGCCGGTAAGGCCAACGGCGGACGATTTCTTAATAAATTCACGTCGCCTCATTAATATCCTCTTTCGAAATAAAAGTATTATACAATAGAATTAGCACAATAAAGTTCATTAAAATAAATACATTTATGCAATGTAATACATATCGGAAATCTTGTCAAAATATGTTTTATTTTATATGTTATACATACATACAAAAAAAATTATATTGTATAAAAAAGTGACACATTCTAATCTTAAATTAGTTATAATATGAAGAAATAACAACAAGAAATCCTAAGGAGTTACAGAAATGAAACGAAGAGATTTCCTTAAAAAGACCGCCGCCGGCGCCGGCAGCCTTGGCGTACTGAATCTGTATGAAATACTTGATGCACAAAATGCAGAGGCATTCTCTACAAGCGGCGGTATGGGTGTCGAAGAGGTTAATTATTACCTCGACAGAGGAAGAGAAAAGAATGTTACACCAGAGATCAGACCGGAAATCAGGAACAATCCCCGGTCGGTATTTCTCATCGAGACACACGTCGATGCAAGAAAGGACGAAACCGGCCACTTTACCGAAGCTGTTCCCCAGTTACAGGCCGAAGGTAAAAGAATAGCGAAAATGCTCTTTGCCAAGGGATCGAAAAAAGGCGGCACAACATTTATAAAACCGAATTTCACTCATGTTTACGAATGGGATTATAACAGGACCAACGGAGTGTATTCATCGCCGGATTTTATCGGCGGCATGGTAGGACATCTGCGTAACATTGGGAATACGAATGTTGCCGCTGGTGAGGGGCCGACCGCTGCTCAAGTTCACCGCAGCGGGGGTGTATATGATGCGTTTGACGAAGCAGGACTTCCAATGATTGAGGCCGGGTATGAGCGCTTTTCTCACTACAGGAAAAACGAACTCAATTGGAAAAAAACCTCGAACTCGCTTGTCTGGAAAAGGATTCCGTATTTCCGGCCACTCGGCGATGATGATAACTTCCTGATTAATGTAGCCACACTAAAATGCCACCTGACCGGTCTGACCACTCTGACTGTGAAAAACCTTCAAGGCTGCGTTCCAAAGGGGTACGGTCAGTTCTGTACTCCATGGAGTGATGTTGAATTTCGTGCATATCGAGACGGGATAAACTTCAAAAAGGATTTCTACAAGGATTATTACCAGCGGGTGGAAGCCTCTTTTGTCAGGCACAGCCAGGCCGGTTTCAAACGCTGGGACCACAGAGGCAGTTACAGTCGGTATGAAGAAAAAGGCGGCTGGGAAACCTTTAAGAAGGTGAAAAAAGATCCTGAAACCCGCGCCGAGTTCCTAAAAGACATCGGCCCTTTAATGCAGCATGAGATGTGGCTGCAGCGCGGACTCGACAATGCTGATGTTATCAAACCCGATATTAATATCATCGAAGGTATCATCGGTCTTGACGGTGAAGAACTTCACAGAGACCAAATCGGCGATGCCCGTCTGGTCAATATAATTATTGCCGGTTGCTCTCCGTTTGAGGTTGA
This sequence comes from Candidatus Latescibacterota bacterium, assembly GCA_018656855.1. GTDB lineage: Bacteria > Latescibacterota > Latescibacteria > Latescibacterales > Latescibacteraceae > JABHYP01. Next base: position 4,116 of record JABHYP010000355.1, read on the forward strand.
TGCTGTTGGGAGTTACATAATGGGTCATGATCCGCGGGAAATATGGTACACACGGGTTGCAAAGGAGCGCGGCCTCGGAGAATGCGACGTTAATAAAATCGATATCTATTGGATCCGTGACGGCGAAATTGTACCGTTGAAGAATATCTCGGAAATAAAACGGCATTCGATAGGACTTAATTGGGCGCGTAAAAAAGATCCGGACGAACGGCTTTTCTGGTAGCCGACAGTGTTTTTTAGCCCTGCTTATTCAAATAAAAAAGTTTTCACAAAAGAGAATGCAGAGGTAAAACATAATAATTCCACCGCAGCACAATTATTCTTAAGACATTAACTTCTAAATCTGAAAAAAATAAACTCCGGAGATCATATGCTGAAATTTGCCTTGGTAGGATGCGGAAGGATTGCGAAAAAGCACTCCGAACTCCTCGGCGGTGGTAATATTACCAATGCATCTCTTGCCGCTGTGTGTGACATTGTTGAAGAAAAAGCGCGCCGGATGGGCGATATGTATAACGTTCCCTTTTACACCGATTTTCACAAAATGATGAGTGAAATGGGCGATGGCATCGATGCGGTGAGTATCCTGACACCGAGCGGGCTGCACGCGGAACACTGCCTCGAACTGGCCTCGTACGGCAGGCATATCATTGTGGAAAAACCGATGGCGCTTACTCTCGATGACGCCGATAATATGATTCAATCATGTGCAGGAAATAACTGTCAGTTATTCGTGATAAAGCAGAACCGTTTTAATGTGCCCGTGGTAAAGCTCCGTGAGGCGATAGAGGCCGGAAGATTCGGGAAGCTTGTGCTCGGCACGGTCAGAGTGCGGTGGTGCAGGACACAGGAGTACTACGACATGGATGCATGGCGCGGAACCTGGGCGCTGGATGGCGGTGTGCTGACAAACCAGGCAAGCCACCACATCGATCTCCTTGAATGGATGATGGGAGAGATTGACAGCGTTTTTGCCAGAGGCATGACATCGCTTGTGGACATCGAGGTTGAGGACACTGCTGTCGTGGTGCTTACTTTTAGTAACGGCGCGCTGGGTATTATTGAAGCGACAACCGCAACTCGTCCCAGAGACCTCGAGGGATCACTCTCTATACTCGGAGAAAAAGGCACGGTCGAAATCGGCGGATTTGCGGTTAATCAAATGAAAGTCTGGAATTTTGTGGGCGAGAACGAAGATGATAAAGAAGTTTTAGAGAAATACTCAGTCAATCCTCCGGATGTGTACGGTTTCGGTCACCAAGCTTACTATGAGCATGTGGTTGGCTGTATTTCGCATGGTAAACAAAATCTCGTTGACGGTCTGGAGGGGCGCAAGAGCCTGGAATTGATCTCTGCTATTTACGAATCGATCGAATCCGGCAGAGAGGTGTTGCTGCGGTTTAAACCTGAAAAATGCAGGCTGGGGCATCGTACTGGCGGATGATTTTATAATTGTAATATTCTCAAAATTGTTTGCGGGGAAAGGTGTTCAATGGGGAATACTGATATGCTGATCGGGATACTGCCTGTTGCGGGAGAGGAAACGCTAATGCATCCGATTACACATTCGGTTCCCAAAGCTCTTATTGAAGTAAACGGTATATGTCTGCTGGAAAGAGCGATTAATAACCTGAAAACCATTGGCGTAGATAAAATAATTGTAGTCACAGGGAGTCTTATAAAAAGTATTCGTGATTTTCTAAATGTACAAAAATTCGATGTTTCAATTGAACTTGTTTCACAAGAGAAACGGTTGGGATTATCTCATGCAATAGCCATTTCTTCGGAATATATAACCGGCGATTTTGTCCTTTTCTGTCCTGATGCCATTTATACAAACACTGATGATTATTTTGAGGCAAAATATTTTTTTTTAAAATACAGACCAACAGCACTTCTAACAGCAATTGTTGCCCCTCCAGGACGAAAAAACCGATCAAAATATTACTCAGGCAAACTGCGGAATCCGGAGCCAAATTTATTTGATAATATTTCAAATGATTATGATGCCACCGGTTTACCGATGGTTTCTGCTGGAATTACATTTTTTTCTTTAAGTTCGCTGAAATATTTACCGACGCTTAATAATACAACAAAAGAGTACGACTTTACATTATTTCTATCTTCAATTATGACAAAAGACTCCTTTATGGTCTATCTCTTAAGAGGTGGAATGTATGATTTTGCCAAACCTGAGGATATAGATTATTACGAGCACCTTCAAGAAAAGCTATCCCGAACACAGGGAATGGGTGTCAGTATAATTTTAATTAACAGGAAAGGTGAAGTATTACTTCAATTGCGAGACGACATACCCAAAATTCGATATCCTGCTTATTGGGCGCTATTTGGTGGAAGTATTGATTGCGGAGAGACACCGTATGAAGCCATAAAACGTGAGATAAAGGAAGAAATTAATTATGAATTGATTAATTTCGGATTATTCAGGGAATTTATTCAGAACAATAAAAGAGAATTCGCCTTTGTTGGAATATTAGATGCCGAAATAAATGATTTGACACTTAATGAGGGACAGGACATGAGATTTTTTAAGCCATCACAGATTTCTTCCTGTAAAATCAGGCCCGATGACAGAAAAACACTTAAGTTATATTTTAGAGAGTATTTCAATGAATGAAAGAATATTATTCTGGGGGAGAAATAAAAACTATCGGATTACCCATCTCTGTTTTAATGAACTGATAAAATTCGTTAAAAACACACAACATAAAATAGTGTTGACTGTAGTTTCAGATGATCATCATGGTGACCCCGATTCTCTTGAGGCACTGGCAGACAAGAATGATATTCCATGGACAAGTGTATCTTCGAATGAAGTTAATGATTCTGTTTTTATTTCCAGAATTGCCGGATTACATCCAACAATGTGTATAACGGTTCAATTTCCAAAGATTTTCAGTGAAGAATTGATAAATATTCCTTCACGGGCAAATTTAAACATGCATAGAGGATGGCCATTACGGGGCGCAGCCATCGACGAGCGCGCCATAATAAATAAACTGGACACGTATAATATTATCCTTCATCATATTAGCACAGGTATTGATACGGGAAATATCATTGGGAAAGCAGGTTTTCAATTAAAAGATGATGAAGATGGATATTCACTGGTAAAAAAAGCAGATTCAACAGGACTTAAGCTTTTTGCAAACAACTTATTACAATTAATAGGCAAAAAGATTCCTGAAGGAGAAAAGCAGGTTATCGAAAACACAATTTATGGTTCCAAGGTAAGTATTTCCAATAAGATTGATTTTGCAGATTCCTCATGGAAGATAGAAAGACTTTGCCGGGCTTTTAATCATCCAAGAAAACTCGGTGCACAGAAAGAAATTAACAATCAGAAAATATTTATAATGCCGCCTGTAAAAATTATCCCAGAATCACATAAAGAAAATCCCGGAACAATCTTGTTCCTGGAAAATTCATCTGCAATAATCACTACAGGAGACTATAAAATATCTTTTAGTAAGTGTCATCTGGAGGATAAAAAAACTATCCTGTTTGGACAGTTTTTAATTGAGAATGGTTTTACAACAGGCGATAATCTCAGATAATAATAAGCATAGCACTTATGAAAATGTTTGAAATAGGCAACTAATTTGTTAATTGACATTATACCCGAACGAAAACCATAGAAACAGTTGTATTTATTAAAAACTTTCAGTAAACTGATTCAAAGTAAAAAAAGTTATATATGAATCAATCGAAACCGGCAGAAAGGTGTTCCTGCGGTTTAAACTGGAAAAATGCAGACTTGGACAAAGATAAAAAATTTCTATACTGTGAAATACTATGATAAAATTTCTTGATTTAACACAACAGTATAAAAGTATAAAAAGTGAAATTGACCGTGCTGTCTCCACTGTACTGAATGATAGCGCTTTTATTGGCGGGCAATATGTAAAACACTTTGAGGACGACTTTACACGGTATCACGGTATCAAACACTGTATCGGTGTCGGGAATGGAACCGATGCGCTTGAAATAACGCTTGAAGCACTGAAACTCCCCCCCGAAAGCGAAGTAATCGTACCCGCAAACACTTTTATCGCTACCAGCGAAGCGGTCACAAGAGCCGGTCATAAGATAGTCTTTTGTGACTGTAACTCCGGGAATTACACGATTTCAACTGAAGATGCGAAAAAACGAATTACTACCCACACAAAAGCGCTGATAGCGGTACATCTGTATGGCCACCCCTGCAATATGGATGCAGTTATGTCACTGGCCCGCGAACATCGTCTTAAAGTTATCGAGGACTGTGCCCAGGCTCATGGCGCAGAGTACAGGGGGAGGCGTGTCGGAGCTCACGGGGATGCGGGGACTTTCAGCTTTTATCCGGGGAAGATTCTTGGCGCTTACGGCGATGGTG
>JABHYP010000356.1 GCA_018656855.1 Candidatus Latescibacterota bacterium
CACCATCAAAACCAACTTTCATGCTTTCACCCTCCGGGTGTCCAGAATATGTCTGCAATAAGCGCATGTTACTTATTATATAATAACATGTTATGACATATTACGCAAGCATTTTACGGATTTAATATGGGGAATAGGGGTAAAAATCACTCATTGCTACACCTTCTTTAACCATCGAATAGCATAGACTAAGAGCCTTTTGAAATTCATCATTCTCTAAATACTTATAAAGTAATAATTGATAGGAAGGAATAACTTGAGAGTATTTTTTTGCACTTTTTGAAGCAGATTCCCAGCAGGGATTTTCAATTGTTTTATCCAAATATGCCGCAACAATGAGTTCTGCATCAATTTTATCATATTTATTTAGACAAATCAATTGTTCAATACAACGAATTGAATTTTTATATTCATTTAAATAAGCATAAACATCCAACATAATTCGAAAAATTCTTGGCGAAACAAGCGATTTGTTGTTTAAATATTTTTCATATAATTCTCGTGCTTCACTAAAGTGCCCTTGATTCAATAATTCCTCAAATATTGGTTCAATTTTCTTATGGCAAGCATTGCTTAATTTAATACTTTTTTCTATTTCATTACTTAAATCTTTAAAATTATATTTTTTCCTACAAAGCGAAATTGAGACTAATTTCTTCTGAGATTTTATAAAATATTTAGTATATTTTGCTTTTATGTATTGTAATTCATTATTGTATCCATTTTCCAGGAGTAGATGTAATAATCGAAAGTATTTTTGGGATTTTTCTTTAAAGTTATCTTCTTCCTTCAAATTAATTAAAAATTCTTCGATTTCACTTAATGAATATATCTCATCATCAAATATTATTTTATCATGTTTGTTATTCATATTACTCTCAAATAAATCTAAGAAATAAGCTGTTGGCGTAATTATTCGACCGCAATAACAATCATAGTATTTCGTAACTGTGCATTTTCAGCCACTTCATTTTTTATAAAACTCTTTATTTTATTATTCAAAGCAACAACAATAATTTTTGAAAATTTTGCATTAATACATTTCATTAAATTGTTAACAATGTTTGATCGCCCTGTCTCAATTTCTATAGCTATTTTTTCTCCTTCCTTTTCTGCAACGACATCAACTGATTTTCCATTACCTACAGGATATTCAATCGCTACTTCATATCCAATTTCTCTATATTTCTCAGCATATTTGTGTTTCCAATATTCATGTATGATCCCGCCGTGTCGTTTCGATTCCTTTACAGCAATTTCAAATGTGGATTTACTTAAATCTGTAAGCGTAATAATTACAACACGCCCGCTTTTTGTCGGTATTTCTACTGTTTCAATGAGCTTTCTTGCAATAAGTGACTTCTTATATTCATTCCCTTTCCTTCGACTCCACCCGATTCGTTTGTATCGCTCTACTACTCCAGAATACGGATATTTTTGTATATCCTCAATGAGTTTCTTCTCTTCCGATGATATTTCAGTCTTCTTTTTTCGAGGGTCTCGGTTTTCCGGAATTTCTTCCTGCATGATTAATTCATTGTGGTCGGCAGTGAAATATGTGGAATAAGGGCGCATTTTTTCTCTGAGTATTTCATCCGACACACTCCCCTTTTTTATTGGCACCAACGGAATATCGACTGTAAACGGCCGTTGCCATCGACCCTGGAGTTTAACTACCGCCTGGCCTGTGTCGAGCCTGCCGAGCATTTTCTTGTCAGCTGCTTCCATTAAGAGTGCGCTTGCTGCGGAATTAACATCTTTGGCATCTTTTAAATTAAGGACCATTGTACACCAAGTGTTCGCCCGAGCTGGAAGCGAGAGCAATGATGGACACTGATCGATAATAATAACCGACTCACCGAGTTCTCGTATTTCCCTTATAATCACATCGGTTATTGCTTCGCCTCCGACGAGATCGCTTTTTTCTTTTCCGATGACGTGGTGAGCTTCCTCGAGGATGATTGCGTGGTCAAATTGTTCACGCTTCCCATTTGGAGACGATAAGCGATAATGATGGATCCACAAAAGTAAGCTCTCAACAAGAAAAATCTTATCGGTATTGGTCAGCGAATCCATCTCAAGAATGACCGGTTGCTCGAGAAGTTCACCGATATTGGGCTGCTGGTGTATATTAAATATCTTACCGGTCTCGCCGAAAGTTAAAGCACCAAGGGCTCGAAGCGTGCTGCTCATCCAACCAGCTTCTCGGCCTTTCGCTTCCATCCCATTGATTATATCGAGCAGGTCACGAAGTGTGGGATAACGCTTTACCGGTTCGGCATCGTACATGCCAAACTCACGAAAAAGTTCATCTATTCCCTTTTGCAAAAGATACATAACACCCTCACCCACGTAGGTCGCGTGAGCAATCACCTCGATTAGTTTCTTCAGCCAAGTTGTAGCAGAAGTACCCGGCGGAGGAATGAGAGGATTGAATCGGAATGGGGCTATGTCTCTTCCAACAGTGAATATCCTGACGTTCTTTCCGTAATCCTCATGAATGATATCCCGATAATTACGCTTCCAATCAAGCACTAGAAAAGGCTTTCCTTTTTGCAAAAAAGTTTTCATGATTTGGAAACACAAATTTGTCTTTCCTGACCCTGACGCTCCGACAATTAGCATATGTTTAATCCAGTCATCCTCTCGAAGACCAAATTGAAATAAATCACGATCGGCATACGTTACAGTCCCGATAGGATATTCACCCTGGACACGCTTCTCCG
>JABHYP010000357.1 GCA_018656855.1 Candidatus Latescibacterota bacterium
ATGACAAATAATACTGCCGCCGTTAGAGAAAACCAGCTGATGCTTGAATCGGGAAGCGCCACTTTTGTAGCTGTTAGAAATGCAATCAGCACGGCATTCAGTATTTCCATGAAGTGTGCTACGCTCTCTAGCTTCCTGTTCTTAATTTCAGAAATAACTCCCGTGCCAAGCATGTACCCGGTCTTCAGCCAGTACCATCTCAAAACAAAGGTGGGTAATGTGAAAGCGGCCAGCAAAATTAACACGCACCAAAATCCCCAAAAAACAGCAGCAAATAAAACAAGAATAATTCCAAAAGGCCGAAGAGTGCTCCAGAAAAAACGGTCGCCGACAGAGCCTGTCGCTGGACTTACAGCTTTCTTGAAACGGTAAATATCGTTCCCGGTTACTCCTTCGTTACAGCACAGCATCTCTTCCATTTTTGCAACCGCTCCCAGAACGAGCGTAACCATAAAAGGATTGCCGTTATAATAATCCAGGTGGCGAATTAAAAATGTTTTGTACTGTTCCGGATCCTCAAAGAGAATTTTTCCCACAGGTTCCATACAGAACGCAAAACCCAGGTTCTGACGATACTTCACTGAAAATGAACCCTGAATAAAGAAGCTCCGTATATAAAGCTGTAAAAAAGTCTTAAATGTCAGCCGTGACGGCCGATTATCATCAGAACCCATACGAAACCACCGATAACTCCAAGCAAAAGAGGTTTTTTATCTCCCTTGATCCAGTATAAAGTAAAAGCCGCAGCACAGGCGGTTCCCCACATTATGGGCATGGCACGCGACAAACCGTTGACAAAGGAACCGGGCAATAATGTCAAGAGCCCGCAAAAGATAGTTCCGGCAGGGATAAGCAAGAGCGCCATGAAAACACCTCTTAAAAAGGATAAACTCAACCCGGCGAGATGAAAACCGGCTACCGATACTTTCTCGCCCCGTTCCAGGCGGGATACGATACTTTCACTGAACCTCGAGCGTATATGCCGTATCTGTGTTGTCAGATAAAGCCCGATAAATCCTGAAGCAACTCCATAGAGCAAAGCCGGAATAATTGCGGCTTTTGTGGCGTCTTCGGTGAAACCGAAAAATCTTTCAGCCGAAAAAAGCGAAACCGTTGAAATAAACGCAGCCATGTTGCTGTCTGTGAAACGCACCGCGCCAAGAGGCATATAATCAAACCAGATGAGCTGGAACAGTATCCCGATCATAAAGCCCATTTCAGGTTTTCCGAATAAAAATCCGGCCAATGTGCATGAGGCAACTGGTTCTGATATCAGAATCTGGGGGCCGGCAGTCGTATCCATCGCAACTATTCCGGCCAGAACCATCAGAACCAGATAAATCTGCATCCTTCACTCTCCAAGAGCTTCAATGTATGCTGAAAGTTTCTTTAGTTCTTCGCGCGAGTTATCAAGTTTACTACGTTCCTGCTGAATTATCTCTTTAGGCGCTTTGGAGAGAAACCCTTCGTTCTGAAGCTTAGCTTCTGTGCGCTTTATAAAGTTGGTACGTCGTTCAATTTCTTTTTGAAGGCGTGTCTGTTCAAGGTTAAAATCTATCAGGCCTTCAAGTATGATGTACACTTCATTTTTCTCGGATATTCCGGCAACGGATTTAGGTGGGCGTTTGGCGTTCATGTCCACTGTCAGGTTGTTTACACTGGCCAGGCCGAGTATATACGACCGGTTGTCTAAAAAGACACTATTCGCTTCATCATCTGCCGGAATTACCACAACATCAGCCTTTTTCCCGATCGGTACATTCATCTCGTTTCGCGTGGTGCGAATCGTGCTTATCAATGACTTGAGTGTCTCCATACGTTTTTCAAGGCTGTAGTCAATTAGAGAATCATCTGCTTCCGGCCAGGACGATACCATGATGCTGGGCGCCGATTTTGAACCGAGTACATCGGTGAGTCTCTGCCATATCTCTTCGGTTATAAAAGGCATGATGGGGTGTAAAAGCTGCATTGCGCCGGCCAGGATACCGGCTGCATTTTTTAGCACAAACGCTTTTTCTCTTCCGCCTTTCGCTATCCTCGGCTTTATCATTTCGAGATACCAGTCACATAAATCATGCCAGATAAAGTCATAAATTGTATGGGATGCATCATTAAAACGGAATGAATCAAGCGATTCTGTAACTTCTTTAGTTATATGATTGAATCTTGACACAATCCAGCGGTCGGCAAGCTCTCCATCGGCGCTGCCTGCAGTAACTGAGCCAGGAGCAATATCTTCGGCGACATTGGAAAGGATAAGTCTGGTTGCATTCCATATCTTATTGCAGAAGTTTCGTCCGATATCAAAGGTGTTAAAATCATTCTTTGCTTTTTCACCTGGGCGCGGATATGAGATAAACACATCCTGTCCCTGTGCAGTGATGACCATAATACTGAAACGGAGCGCATCGGCACCGTGGGACTGGATAACCTCGAGCGGGTCGACGCCGTTGCCGAGAGATTTTGACATTTTCCGCCCAATATCATCACGAACAGTTCCGTGGATATACACTTTCGAAAACGGAATATCTCCCATAAACTCAATA
>JABHYP010000358.1 GCA_018656855.1 Candidatus Latescibacterota bacterium
GGTAAAAATGCGGATTTTTCCTCACAATGCGTTTTGCGCCGGTTTCGCATTCCAGTACTCGTTCATTTTCCCGGAGTTCCAGAAGCCGGAACTGGAACTCTCCCGGACCGCCGTGCCCGAGCGGCATGTTAGCTCCCCAGCCGACAACAACAATCGGTTTCAATATTGCCCTGTTGTACGTAATTGTACGTTCACGTTCATCGTCAGAAATACGATCCCATGGGTAATCCGTACGCTCTGGATTTTGAGAGAGATTATCAGGAAGCCGTTTGTCAGGATTGAGGCGACGTGCAGTATCCTCGTTTTCAAAACCCATCAGCCATACAGGAATATGTTCATAGGATTTTCCTTTCAGAAGGGCAAAATAATTTTCTCTGTAATTCATACAACATTTCCTTTAATTTTTTATTGAAATAATATATAATGCTATGCGTCAAAATATTCACTGTAAAGGTAATATAATGAATGTCACAAAAACATTAAAATTTTAAATCTACTTAAATAAATTTATTTTCACATCTATAAAGAAATTATTTGTAACGAATAAAATTATTAATTATACTTGTGTATTCTTCCCTGAATTAATACAACCGAACATTTATATATGCCGAATCTCACAAGAGAAGACTTATATCTTATTTATAGTACTGACATTTAAAGAATTGAGCAGCGATGGCCATTGAATTATCTTTTGTTATTATTACCTGGAATTCCGAAAAGACAATAGAGGATTGTCTGCGTGGAATCAGGGAAAAATGTACCAGCGAAAAGATAGAGTATGAAGTCTTTGTGGTGGACAACGGGTCAAAGGACAGCACAGTTGAAACTATCAAGCGCAATGCAGGAGAAATGCCCGTTATCCTGACTGAATTACACAAAAACATTGGAACGACAAAATCAAGGAATATGGCTTTTAAACAATGTACCGGAAAAGTGATTTGCGTCCTTGATTCCGATGCCGTATTTTTTGAGGGACATCTACGTGATGCGGCCGACACGCTTTTAAAGGATGACTCCTGCGGCATACTTGCACCGAAATTGATTTTCCCCGACGGATCTATCCAGGAATCAGTGCTGAGGTTCCCCTCTATATTCGGCAAGTTCAGCAAAATCCCCGCTATTGTTTTCAAACTTAAATTAAAGGAGTCGAACGGATACGAGAATTTCCCTTTTTCTGAGACTACAGAAGTTGATTATTCTATTTCAGCCTGCTGGCTTTTTCGTCGTGAACTTCTTGATGAAGTAGGCTATCTGGATGAAAAGATATTCTACTCCCCGGAAGACGTTGATTATGGAATCAGAATCTGGAAAAAGGGGAAAAAAACATTATACTATCCGAATTTAATCGTCCTGCATCATGTACAGCGGCTTACCCATAAAAAGTTTTTAAGCAGAATAGCCATCAGTCATCTATTCGGCCTCATTTATTATTTTCTAAAACACCGATATTTCAAAACACCACGGAAAAATGAATATTGATTTTACCCCCGATTTTATACATATTATGGGAGTTATTTTTAAGCTTTCCACACATGATTAACTTATCTACTGTGCCGAAGTGGTGGAACTGGTAGACGCAGCGGACTCAAAATCCGCCGATCGCAAGGTCATGGGGGTTCGATTCCCCCCTTCGGCACCATAATAAAAACAACCACTTAGGCAAATCAGCTTAAGTGGTTTTCTTTTTCTTCGCTAAAATTTGGCTAAAGATTTTTATCCGTTTTTAGCCACAGCCTTCTTCATCTTTCCAAAATCTTCCACGACTAATGTTCTTCATCCCAAAAAAATTGACCGTTTTTATTGTGTCTGATATACTATTGTTATACACATACCCACCGATATATCCCGCGATAGTTTCCGACCTTCCATCTCTAATAATTGACGCCGATTTTTACGGCGTATCAATAGTGTGCAATCATCGTCCTTTTACTTTCAGCAAAAAGGACAGCCCAATCTCTCCGAACGCCTTATAATCATAGACTGCTTTTCATGAGATATCGGGCTGTCCTTTCCGGACAAGATTGCACGTAATAAAATAAATAATATGCCCAGAAATCCTAACGCTAAGCGCAGACTGTTGAAGACTCTTTACGACCTCAAGTTTGCCACAATATATAATCTCGCCTTCGAGAGCAGGGGAGCGACTAAAGACTCCTGCCTCGTCGGCACCGGACGCCACATCACCCAGCTTGAACGGGACGGCCTGGTCTTGCCCGTTCGGAAATACGGCTATATCAGGGACGAGCGATACCGAAACACCTTCTGGCAGGTGACGAAGGAAGGCGCTCAAGCCCTGGGCTATGAGCAATACACGCCAATCGGACGGAAGTCGGTTCAGAACTTCCCGCACCAATTCGGACTGATCGATACACTGTGCGGCCTATATTTCCCCTTCAGGGACGAATATGATATAATGATAACATACCCGTCCACGGCAAATTCACTTGACGGATACAAACCGGACGCTATTGTGAAGTACCGGCATAAGCTGGACGGGAGAGAATATGATTTCATTCTTGAGTTTGAACGGACACGTTCTCCAAAGGCAATATATGAGGAGAAAATCCGGATGAACGAGAAGATAACAAATTTCAAAAAGTTCGGACTCTCCAAGCAGACAAAGTTCCTTTACGTATTCACGTCGGAGAATTTTGACGTGACCAAGAGGCCGGTTGAATATCCGGAGTGCAGACCTATAATTCAAAGAGTAGAAAAGCAGTTTGGGCAGCTTTTGAGGTTGGCGGAGAAACTGCCCGAGTACCGGTATAGGTTTGCGATTCTGCATCAGTTCAAGGAGTATGAGAAAGTGGTTTGGATTAGTCCGACAGGGCATAAGATGAAAATCATTGCTTAAATATACAGACATAAGTATTGCGTAATAAATTAGTTATGCTAAAATATATGTGAGAGCATTTTGCTTTTTCACTTTTTGTAAAACTCAATCAAACTCATATGAACAAACACATCAAAAAATCTCTTCAGTGGCTTTTAAGCCACACCTTTACGATTTTTTCCTGCGTGGCAATAATTGCTTTAGGCATGGGAGCCGTTGCCTATTCAAGCACAAGTACCACTATTGGAGAAAACATTTCTACTGGAGGAACTTTAACGGTTTTATCAAATTCTAGCTTAGCGACTACGACCATCTCCGGCGGTGATTTAACAGTAGACACCGATACGCTTTTTGTTGATTCAACAAATAATCGTGTCGGGATTGGGACGACTTCGCCATTCGCCAAACTATCGGTTGAACAAAACGCGGGAGAAACAGGATTTTCAGTTGGTTCATCTACGGCGACTAATTTTATTGTTAATAAAAATGGTTATGTGGGAATTGGAACAGCATCGCCTGGGGCTATGTTAGAAATTAAGACCGTTTCGAATTACAATGGAAATTTGACTGAATGGAAAGATTCCACGGGCGGTAATTTCTCGGAAATCGGTCCTACTGGCGAAATTTTAATTAAGAGGGATAAGGCACCGCAGGTATTGGTTACTTTTTCGACTGATGACAGTCTTCCGAATGCAGCTTCTAAGGCTATGTTTGACTCTCAAGGAGAGGTGGCCACAGTTTATTATGCCACGGGGTCTTCTATTAGTGCATCCAAGGCCGCAGAACTGCGTCAATACCAGGAAGACGGGTGGGAAATAGGGAGCCACACTAAATCGCATCCAGTCTTACATGAACTAACAGAGGAGCAACTTGAAGACGAACTAAAGGGATCAAAAGATCTACTGTTAGCGGCAGGAATTAATGTGAAAAATTTCGCATCGCCTTATGGATCTGGAACAGCTCTTGCAAGAGAAATTGAAAGGAAATATTATCGTTCTACTCGCCACGCCCAAGATGATTATAAGGTTAGCAATAGTTATCCTTTAAAAACATATAAACTTGATAGTTATGATTATAAAGCAAGTGCGGCTCTTTTGGATGAGTATAAGGCAGCCGTGGATTTAGCGGAATCAGAAGGACGGTGGTTAAACTTTTACACACACATGGGTAGTTTTTCTACCGAGCAAATTAACACCACGAGCGAATTAATTGATTATATCCAGAGTAAAAATATACCGATTGTTACTACGGATCAGGCGCTGGACATTCTTGGAAATGTATTTGACTACAAGGATACTAACGACGGAGTAAGCATAGGAGCAGATGGTTCATTGCAGGTTGGCACCTCTCTGTATGTATCTTCTGGCAGAGTTGGTATTGGTACAACAAGTCCGATGGCAAAACTTGGTATAAGTTATAATCCCGGCAATAGTTTTACAGTTGATAGCTATGGAGTGTATGTTTCGAGAACTGGCGGTGGTTTGGCAACTAACGGCCTTACCCATTATGGGGGATATTATACTAACTCTGTGACTGGAAGTTCTTATGTAAACGGGTATGGTCTTTATGCGGAGACAATTAAAAACGGAAATTATGGAAATATATCAGCGGGTATAAAAGGGAGTGGAAAATACAACGGTACTTTAACGAATAATGGCGATACTTTATCATTATATGGTGTGATAGGGCATACTCAAATTGATGGAGACACAACAGCTTCACCACCCGCTGCCGCGTATTCTTTGCGGTCAACGGGAAGCATAAATTCCAATCTCACTTCATATTTTGGTCTATATGTCGCCACACCTTCCGGATCAGGCACAATAACAAACAAATATGGAATTTACCAGCAGAGCAATGATTATAAGAATTACTTCGCTGGCAACGTCGGCATTGGAACGACAACTCCGGCCACAACGTTAGACGTTAATGGCATAATAAAAACCCAGCCAGCCAGTTCACGGACATGCAATGTCAATTCCGCTGGTGGAATTTATTTTGACAGTGATGACGATCATTTTTATGGATGCAATGGAACAGATTGGATTCAGTTGGATAATTAATCCATAGTGAAGAACAACCAAATATGACTA
>JABHYP010000359.1 GCA_018656855.1 Candidatus Latescibacterota bacterium
GAACTGACGCGAGTCCACATTATGGATTTCCACAATGTCGTCCTCTCTGATGCCTGCCACGAGAATCGCTTCACGGTTTATTGTCATATAGTTTGTAAAACCGCCTCTGTGCTCTACATGACGGCCCATCAGATTCACACGTCCGGGGCTTCGGGCTATAATGACCGAATTATTTTTTCCGTATACTTTTGTAAATTTCACAAGCGCCTGAAGGTATACTTTACGGCGTTCGGTAAAAATATCCTCGTTGTCACCGTATATTTCCCTAAAGCTGCTTCGTATGTCCGGGCCGAATTCTTCGATGATTCGTTTCCATTCCTCTATCGGGCGAAGTGAATGTTTTCGCTGGGTGACATGAATTCTTTCACATGATCTCTCCACAGACGCAGAAATAGATTCTTTTCTCGCGTAGTATTCTTCGATTTTCAGGAGTTCTTCCGGATTGTTATACGACATTACCTCATACTGATCTTTTACAGGTACGGGAATAATTTTCCAGGGCTTTTCAGTGTCTTCGGCTAATATCCGAACAACATCGGTAAGATACTCTTCTTTCTGGGCATTATCGGATCTAATAGAGAACACCGACTTATAAAACGCATCCGCCGAGAAAAGATATACGGCTGCGTTTGTAACTGGCGTGGCATACTCCAGTTCATCGCCGGAGAAATTGAGAATTTCATTTCCATTTCTTATGGCATAGCTCGTCCGGTTCTCAGGGAGCATTTCTTCGAGATCGGCGAGTGAAAGGTTGGTATTGTTCTCAAGACGTTCTATTATGCCGGGAAACATTATGCGTGCTCGGGATATGTCCGGGACATCGTTTAAAATTTCCCTGAGAAGCGATTTAGAAGAGACTCCGGGGTTGCTCCGTTTTATTTCAAGAAGTTTTTTTGAAAGAATCATTTTTTGTATATCACGCTTTTCAACAATATCTATCGGGTGGCCTTTGCGGTTGAATAGGATGCGACCTGCATCCGGCCAGAATTTCTTGTCAGCGGTCATGAGGGCGAGGTCTGCTTCACTGTCTTTGAAAGTTTTGCAGAGTCTTTTTAGTGCGCTTTCTTCAAAGACTTTATCGCCGGGAACTACCAGAATAGTGCCTTCATATCCCTGAGAGCGAAGGAGATATGCAGCCTGTTTTGCGGCATTTCCTGTACCGTTTTGATTGATCTGGTAAACGTAAGCGATGCCGTCATGAATATCCGTTATCTCATCTATTACCTGTTTTCCTTTTTCTCCGACAACAACAATATGCTCACTGATACCGGCCGACTCGAGCTGGTCGATTAACCGGCTGGCTGCAAGTTTCCCCGCGATGGGAAAACAGACCTTGTGAAGGTCTTTCGAGCGCATTCTTGAACCTTTGCCGCCGCACAGGATTACTGAAGCGATGTCGGAGGAAGGTGGAATGGAAATATGCCGTTTCGGGGAAATATCAATGGTACCGATAGCTTCTACCAAAGCCAGAATCTCCTCATGAATGACTGCTCTTTTCGTACTCCATACTTTACCCTTTTCAAGGTCGATATACAGGCTGTCTTTTTCCAGCCACTTTTCGAGCATATTATAAACTTCCGGTGATGAATCCGTGATATATGATATTATATCTTCTGAAAGAGCGCCTTTGATGACAAGATGGGAGGTCTTTTTGCCGTGGCGTTTAAATGCATAAAATAAAAGATCATTCTGATCAATCGATTGGTCCGGGATAGGAGATTCGCTTTCTTCGGGAATTGAATCCAGGAGAACGAAATTTGATTTTTTATCGGTATCTGTTTTAGCTTTCATTTCTGCTGTGAATCCTTCTTGTCAAACAGGATGACAATTGTCTGCTGGTTATTGTTTTTTTAAGGCTCTGTAACTATTAATTCTTCACATAGTGCTGTATTCCATTTCCCGTTTATGTATGAATCACCACAGGCTCCTGTCCTGCGGACAAACTACAGTGTGTAAAATTCCTTCGCGTGGTTTTGACATCCAGCCTGCAACCTTTTCACGCCACGCCAGATAATGCGGTGTTGTTTTATGTTCCGCAACCGCTTCCTCGGATTCATAGACTTCGTATAGTAAAAACTGAGAAGGATTATCTCCGCGCTGAAGCACATCGAATCTCAGATTTCCCTTCTCGCTGATTGCACCCTTGTGGTTTTCCGCTGTGGCTGCAATAAAATCATCTATATGTTCCTTTTTGACATATAGATTAACACAATAAACTATCATGATTTCACCTCTTCACTCAAAAAGTTTCAAGATTAGTCAGTGTTCAGTTGATATATTTCAGAATTGAGTATTGTGTATACATTATTTTTCCTCTTCGCTTTATAAACCATGAACTATAAACCATGTTACTTTACCCTTGTGTCTTATAAATTAAACTTTTCGTGAAAGCGCCATCTCAACAGCAAAGAGTCCCGCTGCAAGAATCATGAACAAGCTGAAAAGTTCAGTGCCGTAACGGTCTTTCACAAGGCGTTCCGTTAGGTTTTCAGTTTCATCAATCACCCGCCATCTTACATCTTTAAAATCTTCAACCGGCTCTTGAGTATCGGCTCTTTTGTAAACAACTTCCGAAAGCGGTA
>JABHYP010000360.1 GCA_018656855.1 Candidatus Latescibacterota bacterium
CCGAACGTTGTTACAGTGTCAGGCCGGACATTCGGTCCCGCCATTACCAGCGGTACAGGATGCCACGAGTGAGCTTTTAAAACTGCCGGTGTCGAATGGTCTCCGGTAACAGCGATAACGTCTGGTTCGAGTTCGAGAATACGCGGCAGTTGACTGTCCACTTCCTCTATGCAGGCTAACTTACGGTCAAAATCGCCGTCCTCTCCCGCAGAATCGGTGTGTTTATAGTGGAAGAAGAAGAAATCATGATCGTTCCACACTTCCCGCATCTTATCGACTTTGGAGTTGAAATCTTTTATTCCATCGATATACACCTTCATGCCGGCGAATTTAGCCACACCGCGGTACATGGGGTATAGCGCAATACAAGCTGGATTGAGCCCGTATGCCTCCTGGTAGGTCGGAATATCGGGGTAGTTGCACCAGCCGCGTGTGAGAATGGCGTTTGCCGGAGATTCGTCCTTCAGAACTTCAAATACTTCCGAGAGCCAGCGGTTTGCAATATCAGCCATTTCCTGTGATTTGCCGTCATCGGCAGTCTCTGCCTTCAATGGCGGAACACCCTCTTTCTGTGGGTCTGTATCATGAAGTTTGCCCTTAAGGCCTTCTTTACGGAAAACGGCAATTCCCCTGTGTTCCTTGACCGTCTCTACGAAAATCTCGATACCGGGAATGGATATGTCTCGCATTTTTTCCACCAGTTTCCGGTTCACTTCGGTCGGGATTCTTCCTGCCCGGCGGTCGGTGATGTTCCCGCCGGCATCGAGCGTACAGAAATTGAAACGCATAGGAACATCGATTTTCAGGAGGTCGAATCCGATCCCTGATGCCTCAAGCGCACCTCTTCCAATCAGGTATCTGACCGGGTCATAGCCGAAAAGACCGAGATGACCGGGGCCGCTTCCCGGCGTTATTCCACGTCTGACAGGATCGATAAGTCCCGATGCCCCGATTTTGGCGAGAAGATCAAGATTCGGTGTCGAGGCGGCCTCAAGCTCTGTTTTGCCATCCTCGCCGGGCAATCCCCCGAGACCGTCAATCACAAAAAGAAGTATTTTCGTGTTAGCGTCGACTTTCAGGTCTGATAACATACGAATATTTTCCATAAGTATTCCTCACAAAATCATAAATGAACGGTAATAATTATCGTTGATAGTGATGAATTATTGAAGGCAATTATAATATTTATGTGCTGCAAAGTCCACTGTAAAAGTAAAAAAATACTGCCTGCTCAGGTTACAAGCAGGCAGGCAATAAAGGTTTGTTGATATCGTACAATTATTCAGCCTCGGCGTCAACACCCCGGCATGGAGGAGACAATCCCGGAGCAGCGTCAACATCGCTGTAACCGATCCTCGGCAGGTTGGGACTGAGAGCTTTCATGAGATCGATAAAGATAAGCTTCCCTTCCTTATGATGAGCGTCCTCGAGATATTCTTTGCGCTGTTTAAATCTATCATTCATGGTGTGGACATAGCTCTCATAATTCGAAACGAATTCAGGATCATACTTTGAGCTGTATTCAGGTATAAACTTATCGATTGACTCATTGCACGGTATGCACGCACCGGGAAGGAGGTCCCAGGTGCACCACTCGATTTTGTCCATGAGAATTGCAGTATGGAGCTTGTGGCTCAAAGAAAGCGGAATGGGGGTGAGTGTCTCCCTTCCGATGTCATCAAAGCCTCCGCCCCAGAATCCACCCGAGTTGAAGGCATAAACCTTTGTGCCTTCCTCGACAAGAGTTTTAAACGCGTTACAATCGCGCCAGAGTTCGTAAACCCTGAACGGATTGGCAAAAGGCTCGAACACAAGTTTTTTCATCTCCTCGACAGGGACGTTTTCCGCATGGGTGCGTTTGGTCATGAGTGTGGCGCCCATGGCAATCGCGAGATTGATATCATCGAAACGAACTATCGGCGGCAGGGTTGAGTCCTTCATCAGCCAGCAGATAGCGTCAGGAAAACCGGTTGAATCGGAGTAATTATTTAGAAGGTCTCTGGATAGCATGGCACGGCTGTTGGGATTTTTTAAATCCTGGCCTACCGGAAAAAGTTTACCGTCGCGCATGAACACCGCACAATTCTGTGCCGCGAGAACGTACTTCCATTCGGGATCGTCTAAACCCCGCTGGTCCATCTTGTCGAACAGAGTGGGTTCGAGAACATAACATACCTTTCTCGACGGAAAAACAACAAAAGCATCGTCATGATGAACTGTCGTTTTAGCGCCTTCAGGCAGAGTATCGCCGTTGGTGAAACTGTTTGTATGTGAAGATTTGCCGCTGCCCGAAAGACCAAAAAACGCAATTTTTTTCTCTTTTAACTCGGGATATTCAGTTTCGGAAAAATCAATCGTTTTAATGCCGCCGTGGCACGCAACGCCGCCGAGACGAATAGCCGATGTCCATCCAAGAGTAAGAGTGCCTTTTTTCCTTTCGCCGATATACCGCATTCCAAAATTGAAAATAACATTGTTATAGGGGTCAACAACGACCATGCCATCACGGAAGTACTTTATGAACTCGTCGTTTGTGGATTTATCGGCGCTCGACCACAGGGGGTCGGTGATTATGAAAATATCACGAATGTTCTGGGGTGTACTCTTTTTATATTTCTCTATCGTTTCACCTTCAAGAGGCGTGAAATTTATGAGCCACTCAAAAACATTTGCACAGTCTTCTTCACAGGTAAGATAATTTGCACGTATCATGAAATCGGGATGAGTTCCGACAACAGCGCTTGCTCTCAGGATAGGGCTGCGACGCTGCATATCATAGATGGCATCACGAATAACTTCCTCTATCTGGATTTTGGTAAGTGTCAGGCCTGGTGTGACATTTACAGGAGCGAGATTGTAAAAAACGCGTGCTCTTGCCTTTCTGCCTATAATAGCCCCATGATTGTCAACAAACATTTTCGCATCATCACGAAGATTAAATTTTTTGCGGAAAGGCTCGTAAAGAGAAAGATCGGTTATCACAACATTAGGCTGCTTAATTGCAAGCTCATAAGCCTCACTGACTGTGATTAAAGGTTTTTCTTTGTCTATTCCCGTGTTCCACGCGGTTTCCGCTATGGCGCGAAGCATGGAAATCCCCTCAAGACCCTTTTCAGAATCGGCATAGTACTCAATAGAATTCAAACTTGCCATAATATCTTCTTCCTTTTTTAATGACCTTTACCAATGGTGATGAAGTCATTTGGGATTTAAATTAATTATGAACCTAACTCACATGCTTAAGAATAATATGAAAAAAGATAAGAATAATCAAGTTTCATTTGACTGCAATGTTTTAAGAGATTATTTTCTATCAATAATAAAACACAATTAAAAAAGCAATTGAAAGGAGTTGTTGTGAAAGCATATTACAAAGATAATAAAAAGAAAGCCCTGGATGACATTGCACTTTTAGCCTATAAAAGTGAAATCCCCGATTTTACCAACACCGATCCTTGGAGAGTTATGAGAATGCAGGCTGAATTAGTGGAGGGCTTCGATGCGCTTTCCAAGATTGGCCCCGGGGTGTCAATTTTCGGTTCCGCATGTACGAAACCCGGCTCGCTCTATTATGAAGCCGCTCGTGAAACAGCGAGGCTGTTATCTAAAAACGAGCTTGTAGTTATTACCGGTGGCGGACCCGGAATCATGGAGGCCGGAAACCGTGGAGCCTCTGAAGCTGGAGGAATTTCTTTAGGCCTCAACATTGAACTTCCGAGGGAGCAGGCACCAAATGAATACCAAAACATGTCGCTCGAATTCCGATACTTTTTTATCCGTAAACTAATGTTTATAAAATATTCCATTGGATATGTAATCTTCCCGGGCGGATTTGGAACTCTGGACGAATTATTCGAGGCGCTTACTCTTTCACAGACTGAAAAGATAGAACATTTCCCCGTTGTCCTTTACGGGTGGGATTTTTGGGGAAGCATACTTGACTGGTTCAAAGAATCACTATTAAAAGAAGGAACAATTTCCAAAAATGACATGGAGTTGTTTAAAGTAACTGATGATCCGGCCGAAGCGGCAAATATTATCGTTTACAGTGCTAAGGAAAAGGGGTTTTTACAATAGTCTATTCAGTGGAATTTATTTTTTTCTGGCCGGCCGGAAATTAAAACCGATCATGGCATGTAATTCCTTTGTAATATCTGTTCCGCCATATTTGATTTTACCGTATTTTATCTGAAAAAACAATGACCGGTATTCCTGAAGCTCATACTCTAATCCGGCTGTAATAAATATTTCGTATGTATCAATATGCTCTTTACGTATTTTAAAAATATCATTGCTGTAACTCATTGTTTTTTTATAGGTATGATAATAACCGAAATTC
>JABHYP010000361.1 GCA_018656855.1 Candidatus Latescibacterota bacterium
ACCACAATGCCGCCCTCGCCGCTCTGCATGTTTTTCGATTGCTGGAAGCTGAAAGAGCCTGCATCGCCGAGTGAACCGGTCTTGCGGCCTTTATATATGGCTCCATGCGCCTGGGCGGCATCCTCGACGACCTTGAGGTTGTGTTTCCGGGCGATTTCCATGACAGTGTCCATCTCGCAGGGATGACCGGCTATGTGGACGGGTATGATCGCACGCGTCCTGTCGGTAACCGCTTCTTCAATTTTCGCGGGATCTATATTCAGCGTCTCAGGATCAATGTCCACATACACGACAGTCGCGCCCTGATGGTGAGCGGCAAGCGGAGTCGCCGCGAAGGGGAAAGCCGGGATAATAACCTCGTCGCCGGGGCCGATCCCCCACGCTTCTAAGCAAAGCTCCATCGTTACAGTTCCGTTTGCCACAGCTGCGCCATACTTGACACCGCAGTACTGAGCAAATTTCTCATTCAGTTCGGCGATTTTAGGTCCCAGGCCTGTACCGCCCCAGAGATCGCCGGATAAAACTTCCTCCAACAGTTCGCGTTCTCTTCTGCCCGCGTTAGGCCACTTTGGCCAGGGGCCGGTTATGGTCGGCTTCCCGCCGAAAATTGCAAGTTCACTCATTAAAAAAACCTCCTGAAGAGTAAATATTATTAATTTCAATAACCGGAAATTACCAGATATACATGAAAAACTGAATTTCCAATATAAAAGATTTTTTCTTCTATGAAAAGCACATATATTGCCAATATAAGACTGATGAAAGAATTGAAATTTTGTTCTCTGAAGATGTTTAATATTTCTACTTCTTTTTGCCTTGCAGGAGGTATGTTATGAGCATGGGAACAATGTCTCCCGGCAGAAACAGTATTAACCGGCGAACTTTTTGCAGACATCGGAATCCGGTGATGTGCTAAGATTGATAAAGGATCCCGGTCTATAAAAGTTGGTACAGAATCTCCACGAAAGGCTTTTCTGGATCATGAGTGAAACCGGCGGACTATCGATCCGACCTGGGAAGGCTGATATTGCGGCAGCCTCGATATCAGTGATAAACATTGTAAATTACCAATAGAAAAGTAGTAAATTTTAACAATATTTCTATTGCATTCTTTTGTGAGATATTGTATTCTATTGTAGGCTATGTAAATACATAGTATTTTAAATAATTTTCAGGAGGTTATTATATGTCAAAGACAGTAACTATAAGATTGAATAATAATATTTACGAAATGTTTAAAAATTTAGCGGAAGGCGATAACAGAACCTTATCCAATTTTATCGAAACATCAGTTCTTCGTTCCATCGAAAATAGCGTATATATAGACGAATATGAAATGGCGGAAATTTACAATAATAAATCTTTGAATCAAAGTATAAAACGTGGTTTACAGGATGCTAAACTGAAGAAGGGTCGATTTGTCAAATAGCTATTCTATATTCGAGACAGACGAATTCTTGAAAAAAATGCCGAAGCTTACTTCAAAGGATGCAGGTTTTATCAGGAAAAAGCTTGTAGAATATATATATCCACAAATTAGTAAAGAACCGTATTTTGGAAAAAACATAAAGAAGCTCAGGGGCTACAAATCTGATGTTTGGCGATATCGGATTGGAAGATTCAGGGTATTTTACTCTATTGATCAGGAAGAGAGTATTATCAATATTCTGACTGTAGACTTCAGAAAAGATTTGTACAAATAGTAAGCTTTGCAATTTAATGAAATGGTCTTTAAGATATGTAACATCAACATGTTAGTTTGATGACCTTAAACTTAATTTCCATTCATATCAAATCTTATGATTCGCAGGAAATCCAATTGGGGAGCCATAGCCTGAAAGCCAGTGTTTCAGGCTATTTGTTTTGTTGCTATTCTTTATCCGTGTTCATTCGTGGCTAAAAAAAGTCCCGGATAACAAGCTTTTAAACGAATCTGAGACTTCCAGCAACCGCAAGCCGCCTGATCTTACAGAAATCACGCGGTGATGTGATCCCTTCGCCGGTCGGTGTGGCGATTGTAAACGCCAGATATGCCTCGCCGTCATCGGGCCCGTCACCCTGTGTGCTCATACCGTTTGCCACCACAATGGTCGTTTTCATTACACTGGCAAATTCGGTTATGCGGTCCATATCCTTTGAATGAATAATAGCGGTATGGCCGTATCCGCGCTCAGCTACAAGAGAAGCCTCTAATCCCTCTTTAAAGTTCTTTACTCTTACCACGGGCATAAAAGACGTCATCTGCTCTTCCATAACAAACAGATTATCTTTATTCGTTTCACCGAAAAGCATCCTCGTTCCTTCGGGTACGTTTATCTTGACAAGGTCGCCAAGGTGTGATGCACCTTTTCCGACAATTTCGCGGTTCAGGACATGTCCGCCTTTTTCATCGGGAATGAACGCCTTTTTTGCCAGAAGGTTAAGGTTAAGCTCGTCGATTCTATATGCTCCAGCCTTTTCCATCGCCAGCATGAATTTATCAAAGACCGATTCAACAACGAACACTTCTTTCTCGGATATGCAGAGGAGGTTATTGTCAAACGATCCGCCTCTGATAATACAGTCCGCTGCATGGTCAAGGTTAGCCGTTTCGTCAACGAGAACAGGCGGATTTCCTGGGCCTGCGGCAATCACCTTCTTGTTGGTAGACATTGCAGCCTTAACCACTCCCGGACCGCCGGTAATACTGAGAAGCGTGACATCCGGGTGTTTGAACATGATATTTGCAGAGTCGATGGTTGGATTTTTCACACATGAAAACAGATTTTCGGGAAAGCCGCCTGCAACAACAGCCTTATGATACACCTGAAGTGCGTATGCCGTCACCTTTTTTGCACCCGGGTGAGGATTGAAAATAACCGTGTTACCGCTGGCAAGCATGATGACAATGTTATTCATCATAGTCGGTACAGGATGAGTCGAGGGTGTTATCGAACCGATTATTCCGAATGGCGCAAATTCCTCAAGCACCACACCTTTTTCTCCCGACCACGCACGTGAAACAAGATCCTCGGTACCCGGAGAGTTTTTCGCACAGTTCTTATGCTTGATAATTTTGTCCTTAATATTACCCATGCCTGTTTCTTCATAAGTCATCTTGCTGAACTCTTCGGCATGGTCGCGTGTAACCCTCCGTACGATGGAAATCAGGCGCTCACGATCCCGGACGCTGAATATCTTGAATTCTTCAAACGCCTTTTTTGATGCATTGATAGCATCTTCCATCCTGTCAAAAACACCATCCTGTCCCCCGATTCCGGCTGTGGGTGATATTATAGGAGTCGCCTTTGGAATTACGGACGGCGCTGTACCAACAGAAAAGGCAGCAGCCTGTGGACTTCCGTTGGAGGTTACGGAAGACACAACCGATTCTACAATTTTTCTTATCTCCTTCTCGTCAATCATGACTTAACCTCTTATATCATTAATATCATTTCACTCTTGTAACCGATTATATCATCTGGTCCATATCAGCATGGGGGCTGGCGATTACCTGGGTGGAAACAACTTCGCCGACACGCGCAGCGGCTTCCGTCCCGGCCTCAACAGCGGCTTTCACCGCGCCTACATCGCCTCGCACCATAATTGCGATGTAACCGCTTCCGGATTTGCGGTAACCGACAAGGCTCACCGATGCAGCTTTAAGCATAGAGTCCGCAGCTTCTATACAGCCGATGAAACCTCTCGTCTCGATAAAACCCAATGCGTTTCCTGAAACTGCCATGTTCTTTCTCCTTGTTGAAAGTTACATTTATTGATTGTCCAATTCTTTTATGATCTTTCTCGTGATTTCCTCTATTATTTCCTCATGTTCGGGTTCGGTGCTCATTTCACAACTCTCAGTCCCGGTGCAGGTTCCGCAGTTCATGCATGCGCTTCCCCCGATTTTGATACCGAATTCTTCGCGTAAATCTTCAAGCTTCTTTACGTCGGGTTCACTGATAGGTTTCATCCCTCCAAGATTCTGAGCTACGAAGGATATATTCGCAAACATCTCGACACGCTCCATGTTATAATACGCTTCCATCACATCCTTCCCGACAGTCATAGCACCGTGGTTAGCAAGAAGCAACGCATCATGACAGAGAATAAGCTCTGATATGGAATCGGAAAGCTCCGATGTGGATGGTGTGCCATACTCCGCCAGAGGAATACGCCCCAGAGATATGATTATCTCCGGCAGAGTCCGGAAATTCAGCGGTATGTTGGCCACAGCATACCCGG